>JAQBNQ010000184.1 GCA_028288545.1 Bacteroidota bacterium | reverse complement strand
GGTGTTACAGCCGGCAACGCCAATTTCTATAACTCTTCAAACCCTGATTTTGCACCGGTGTTAAACCTTGCATATGGTCAAACACCAAGCGGAATCAACGAAGTATCTGCGGCGCAGTTTTTAATTTATCCTAACCCTACTAATGGCTTGCTAACTATTGAAAGCGGCAGCGAAATTATAAAGCATGTTGAGGTTTGTAATTTGTTGGGCGAAGTCGTTTTGAATCCGCAACTGCAACAGCATAATATTGACATCACAGCACTTGCTCCAGGCATGTATATGCTTAACATCGCCACTAAAAATGGCAGGGTATCTGAGAAATTTGTGAAGGAATAATTAAATGTGAATTGCCCTTTTACAGGCGTTATTCGGGCAAAGATCAGGTTGTTGGACGGTAGATTACGTTACCAACTGTCCTTGCAAATTCTTTTTTCTGCTCCATCAGCAATTTGTGTAGTTTCATCAATCGTAACAACTCAGAGTCGTCTTTTGCATCTTTAATTCTACTCTCTATTTTTTTTAATTCGGAGATGTTTTTGAATTGCTTGAAGCGGATTACTGCCGAATGGATATCCTTTGCAAACATGCTCTTTTTATCGGGCACTATTACTTTGTATTTGGTCCACCAGTTTTCGCTAAGCGAATAGGGTTTGGCAAGTATGTCAATTGCTGTTGAGGATATTTGCGGATCATCATTCGCAATAAAAAATTTGTCATCTAGTATTTTTCCATCTGCAAACTGACGTTTTATAAGATCGTAAACCACTTTGTATTGGGGAGTTTCAAGATCAAGACCTTCTAACTCATCTAAAACATATTGTATTACCGGTATTTCCGTCTCTTCGTCATAAGTGGTCCATGAGCCGAATTCAATTAAAATTCTAATGATTTCGCGTTCCAATACCGGAAGATGAGATCCGGTTTCGTTAAATTGTTCATGGTTAAGGGGGTCGGGAACCCGGTCGCTTTTTACCTTTATCTCTTCGCTTCTTTGGGCTTCCTTATCATGCTCGGATGCTTTCTTTCGGCGGATTTTATTTACCTCGGTTATAAGGATCTGTTCGCTCATAGCAAACAACTGACTACACTCTTTTACATAAACAGACCTTTGTATGGTATCCGGTATCTTTCCGATAGATTCAATTATGTCGCGAATCAATTCTGCTTTGCGGATGGGATCCTCTTTCGCTTCGTTCGCAAATAAAGAAGTTTTGAATAAGATCAGATCCTTTTTGTTTTGCTGAATAAATTGCTGAAAGGCGTCTGCCCCAACTTTACGAACGTAAGAATCAGGGTCTTCCGTCTCAGGCAAAATAACCACCCTAACATTCATTCCTTCTTCCAATATTAGATCTGTACCACGCAACGCGGCTTTAACACCTGCTTTATCTCCATCGTAAAGCATGGTGATGTTGGGAGTTATACGTTTAATTAGCCTTATCTGCTCTATAGTTAATGATGTACCCGAAGATGCTACTGCGTTTTCAATACCCGACTGATGAAGTTGTATTACATCTGTGTAACCTTCTACCATTAAGCATTCATCCTTCTTTCGTATTTCGTTTTTTGCAAAATAAGCTCCGTAGAGTATTTTGCTCTTTTGATAAACTTCACTTTCAGGGGTATTTACATACTTGGGCGCCTTTTCATCTTTTATCATAATCCGACCCCCAAAGCCTACCACTTTGCCCGTCATATTATGAATAGGAAACATTACACGATTTCTGAAGAAGTCATAAGTGCTATTCTCTTTCGGAGAAGTGAGACCTGCTTTTTTAAGGATATCAAGCTGAAAACCCTCCTTCAAAGCATTTTTAGTTAAACTATCGGATGCATCGGGAGAAAAACCCAGTTGAAATTTTTCAATCGTGTTATTCAAAAATCCCCGCTCTTTAAAATAAGCGAGGCCAATTTTTCCCGACTCGGTATTATTCATATAGTCGATAAAAAATTTTTGTGCGAAGGCATTAGAAATAAAAATACTTTCTGTTAGGTTTTGTTTTTCCTGTTGCTCACGTTGCTCCCCTTCATCAAAAGTTTCATCAAGTTCTATGTTATATTTCTTGGCCAAATACCTTAACGCATCTGGGTAGGTCATCTGCTGGTATTCCATTAAAAACTGTATAGGGCCACCAGCTTTACCACAACCAAAGCATTTGTAAATATTACGTGCAGGATTTACATTGAACGATGGGGTCTTTTCATTATGAAAAGGGCAGAGACCGAGTAAGTTTGAGCCACGTTTTTTTAGAGTTACAAATTCACCAACCACCTCTTCAACCCTGGCTTCTTCGTTAATCTTTTGTATGGATTCCTTGGATATCATTTCGTGACCGCAAGTTAGCAAGTATTACGTAGTTGCGATAATTGCAACACCAGTAATCACCTTTGCACCATTTTCATATAAAGCAATTTGGGTGCTTTAAAATTTAAAATTGGCACCAACACCTTAGCTACAAAACTCTAATTGATTTTTAAGGTTTGATAGCTAAGGAATTACTGCCTGAATACAAAATACAAAAAAGTAGAGAGCCTCTTCTAAGAAATTAGCCTGAATTTAGTCAATCTCTAAAGACAGGTGGGAGACTGATTGTGCTTAATGTAACCTTGTTACAATATAGTTGGTTAACTTTTTCAAAACATCCCATATCAAATTACCGATAAGCCATCCAATAATGGGATTTTCAATTAAGTGATTAATAAAACCTACTACCAAGCTGAATAAAACAGTATTCATCTCGCTCCCAAAGAGGTACACTCTACTTAATTCAAAAATAGAAATTATTGCCAGGCAGCCACAGCCAATACACACCTCAGAGCTCATTAAGCCCTAATAGTTCATATTCTCAAACAAAACAAACAAAATGAAAACAACATTAAAAATCAAATTGTCCTTAATAAAACTGGCCTCATCTTTTGAAGAAGTAAAGACATTTAAGGACTTTGCAATAACATATCAGAAACTGGAAAAGTTAGTGCTATTTAATTAACTAGTTCTAACATATCCTGATGAAACCTTTCTATTCTTAGTTTATCTCCTTCAAACCAGTTACAGAACACATATCCATAGAATAAATCAGCTTCAACTGTTTGAATGTTAATTTCCATCCTAAGATTGGCCACTGTCATTAGCTCACCACCTGACTGTAATTTTACCTTATCTCCAACTTTGAATCTAGGTTTTACTGTTTTTTCTGCCATACAAATGAAATTTGAATAGTAAGATACTATAAAATACAAAAGAATCACAAGCTACATTAGGAAAATAGAGGGGCAACTATAATGGTTTCGTTGCCCCAATGTTGGTTTTTACATGATTCTGGGTTACTGCCTTAACAGCATCCGCAGAAATGGCAATCTACTTCCACAGGAAACTTTAAGTATTCACCTTCCTTAGCACAAATAGTTAGTTTGCGCTTTAGTTGGTAAACACACTTCCTGAAAATCCATTTGAAGCATTTACCACCCTTTATAAAATATAGGGCCATATGTAATAACACCAGATGTTTTGTCATCCGGCATTCTAATGTAGCCTTTGATTTTGTAATTACTATAACAATACACCACTTTAGCAGCCAACTATACAGCTTGGTAAGTGTTGCACCTTGCCTCTATTAATAACTTTAGCAGCCAATTGAAATACAGGTTTAGCCCTCAGTGTTAAACTGTGTAAATTAGTTGCTTTTGTCAGAAAAATTCGCTAACTTCTCAGAATACAAAGTAAATGTTTTAATGAATGGTACATACTGCATTAGTAGTAGTTCCTCCGGTATAAGTTTGAGTGAGAGTAGCCTGTGATGCATTACAATCCTTAACAGCACTTGCATGAGTAGCATTTTGAATTGGAAAGTCATCAGTTGAGGTAGTAGTCATATAGGCGTTGGTAACAGTCAATTGACAAGCACAATTCCAATCCTTTTTGCAAGATTGAATACTTAAAAACAATAGAAAGATTAGTACTTTTTTCATTATTAGGATTTTAGTGATTAGATATTAAAGAAGAATCTTCGTGTGCGTCTGGATAAATCCAAACTGCTTCATATAGCATTAGTGTTAATGCACAAACTCCAATTATGTGTGCTATAATCCAAAAAGTATAATGAGCAGGTGTTTTCACTATAAACCATACGGAATCAATAAAAAAGAAAGCTGCTGTAGCTTTAGCTTCATACTTAATGACCTTATTGGAGGGTATTATTAAGTTTAATTTACCTAGCAAAAAGAGATTCAAAAAAATAACTAATAGGAAGGGTAGATATACTGGTACAATTATTAATAGCTCACTAGTAATAAAGTTCAGCTTACTAACAAAACTTATGGTGTAGGCAAAGTAAATATTCCAAGCTGAAGCTACTATAAAGTATATAGCAGGGCATATAATTACAAAGACAAGTGATTTAAAATAATACATTCTATATCTACTTTACACAAATAAATAGGGCGTGGAATAAATGCCATATCTGTCCTCTGAGGCTGTCTAAGGCCCTGCAAACAAAATATAACAAACTCCACGCCTTTAACTTGCGTGTTGTCTGAGTACATTCCCTGTTTGCATTTAAAATTTAGACATTTCAGAATACAGGAAATACTGTAACAACAGTATCTATGGATTAATTTTTATGCTCTATAGTTATCTGATTTGGTTAATTAATAATCCAAAATTAGAAATAAAAGATGAATACAAGTTGTTTAAGGGTAATGGTATAAAAGGCAGGTGGTTGCACTAAGCATTGCTGGTGCTAAAATTCGCTCACTGCTAAGGCTATTCTAAGCCCTATACTTTGTTAATCAGTATATCAAACAGGTTTTTGTCTTTGCGGTGGTTAAACTTAAAACTAACCTCATTTACATAGTTCTGTAGGTACTTCTTACTTACTGTAATATAGGTGCCATTTAATGTCCTTTTTACATTACTCCAATAGTTTTCTACTCTGTTGGTTGTAATATTGCCATTAGCATATTCACCCTTATTATGCTGTATTTGTTCATGGGTATATTTGTGTCTTAAAGGCTCATAAGCATACCATTCATCAGTACAAACAGTGGCATTTTCAGCAATATGGCTAAAAGCATGGGGCATTAGGCTCTCAGTGTTTGTATTAGGCACTACAAAGGCTTTAACCTTACCATCCCTTTGCAGCATTCCAAACACAGGTGTTTTGTCTTTAAAACTTCTACCCTGGCATCCTTGCACTTTCTTGTCCCTATGTCTATTTTTATTCTTTCCACCTACAAAGGTCTCATCTAGTTCTATTATACCATCAAGTAGTTCCAAGTCATTTTCCAATAGGCTCCTAATCTTATGTAGCATTCTAAAGGCTGTCTTGTAGGTTACACCTATTTGCCTTTCAATCTCTTTAGCACTTACCCCATTTTTACTAGCAGCAAACAAATACATAGCATAAAACCACAGGGTTAAAGGCGTTGTAGTCTTTTCAAATATGGTGTTCTTTAATGGGTGTATCTGGTGGTAACATCTAGGGCAGTAGTAACAAGTGCGTTTAGTTACCCTTTTAAACATTACAGGTTGTTTACAGCTAGGGCAGTTTTTAAGGCCATCAAATTTTAGCCTAAATATCTTATCAAGGCATACATCATCATTACTGTATTCCTTTCTAAACTGTGTTATTGTATAATTCTTAGTCATTTTACAGCTATTTAATTATGCTGTAAGTTACTAAATATCAATCAATTATGCAAGTTTTAAAAGGTATTTATTTTGTTAAATATTTATGTGTTTTTAATCACTATGTTACAAAAATAACCCTACAATGTAGGGTCGGTAATCTATTCAAACTCTATTAAAAGTTTTCCATATTTTACCTTCTTCAGCTTCTTCAGCTTTTCCCACACTTGTAGGGCTAATAGTAGTAATATACCACTCATACTTTTGTTGCTGTGGGTGTTTACTATTATCAATTCTGGCTGGTGGCAGTATACGCACTACCACTAACCATTATTGTAAATTTAAAATTTATATTTAATCAATTAAAAAACAATAAGCATTTACAAACACTTACATATGTTAAATATTTAACAATTGGGGTGAGGGGATAGGTGCCTTAAAATTAATTGGTAATCAATGGTGTACAGTGATTCCATCATATGATTTTACCTCGCTACGGGTTAAATAGCTTAAAACCACGTGTTGAAAATTTTCGGGTTTTTCGATATGAGGAATGTGCCCACAGTTTAGGATGATCTCGTACGAACCCTTTTGCATTTGCCATGCGGCGTTTTCGGCCAGTTTGGGAAATACACCCGCGGTTGACAGAAGATTTTTTGGAACTTTTGTTTTTTCAATAACTGTGCGGTCGTTGGCGCCAACTATAATAAGGGTGGGGCATTTAAGGTTTTTGAATTCGTAACAAACCGGCTGCTGGTAAATCATTTCGGTGGTTGAGGCGGCAATTTGCGCCATCCGCGGGTATTCGGGACTTCTTTTCCAGTCATTCATAATGCGGGCATATATTTCGTAATCCGGGTTCCATTCAAAAAAATAAGCCTTGATGTATTTTGTAGTTACCTCATCGGGCTTATGTAACTCCTCATTGTACAGATTGCGGAGAGAATCATAGGGGATGAGCGAGCGATAGTCTTCCATACCAATAGGATCTTCGAGGATGAGTTTGATTATTTCATCGGGATAAGTTAAGGCGTAACGGGTAGCAAGCATTCCACCGGTTGAATGGCCAACAAGAATAATTTGCCTGATATGTAGTGAGTCCAGCAATTGGTGTGTGGTTGCAGCCATTAAACTAAGGCTATAATGAATATCGGGTTTTGAGGACTTGCCAAATCCAAGCTGGTCAATGGCAATTACATGATAGCCAAGCTCGCTAAACCATTTGATGGTTTTATCCCAATAAAAACTGCAAAAGTTTTTTCCGTGCATCAGTACCACCGTTTTTCCATTCCCCTCTTTACCGGGAGGAGGCGCAACATTCATGTAAGCCATTTTCAGTTCCTGGTTTTCGACATGGACGGTAAAAACGCTGACGGGATATGGATAAGAGAAGTTTTCCATATTTATTGAAACAGGCTGAATATTTTGAGCGCTAAGGTGAAGGCTGACAACCAACAATAAAGCAGCGAAGAATCTGGTCATATATTTCTTTTTAGAAGGAGGGCAAATAATATGCCCGCCAGACATGTGATGAACATAAATATCACTATCAAAGTTTTGAAGGCCCGTGAGGGACAAAAAATTGTGGAACATAACCTTCAATGTGGGGAAAATTGTAAGCAGTTTTTACGTGGTAAAAAAATGTGGATAAAAAGTGTAGCGAAGACTAACAGTAGCAGGTTGGTTACGAACCAACCCGCTTTTTCCTCTATAAACAATCTATGAACCCACACATTGACTGCTGCTAAAGGTTGTTTTAACTGTTAGTTAAAGTTTGCGGAGAGATCAGATATATCTTACCCGCTAATATCTATTAAAACAAGAAGTGTTCCAAGTGTTGTTATGGGTGGAAACGTGGTGCATTTTACCATTGTTGGGAATAAATTGTGGTGGTGTTGAATAATTGGGAAAAAAATCCCCAATAATTTTTGGTCCGTAAATGGCAGGGAGAAATTGAATTCGATTTCATCACCCTAAAACTGAACTAATGAAGCGAATACTTGTAATCGACGATGACCATGATATTACTGCTCTCCTTAAAAGATTTCTTACCAAGCATGGTTACGAAACAGAAACTGCCTATAGCGGTGCCGAAGGAGATAAACTAATGGATAGCTTTAAGCCAGATCTGATAATGCTTGATTACCGGCTTGATGACATGGATGGCTCGGTCTTTTTAGGTAAAATAAAAGATAAGAACCCCAACCTTCCGGTTATCATCATTACCGGTTATTCGGATCTGAGAACTGCCATCAAAATGGTACGGATGGGTGCCTTCGATTATATTACCAAGCCGCTTATACCGGACGAGATATTGCTGAACATTGCCCAGGCACTTGACGAAAAGAGTAGTGCTCAGCAAAAAACAACCAAAACCAGCAAGGGCGGTTTCAAGTACCTGTTCAGCGAATCGCCGCAATCAAAAAACCTGCAACAACAAATTGCCCTGGTGGCGCCTACACAATACGCTGTAATCATTTACGGTGAGAGCGGTGCAGGAAAGGAAGGAGTGGCAAGAATGATTCATGAGCAGAGTGAGCGCAGAAATGGTCCTTTTGTGGCTATGGATTGCGGAGCAATATCGCGCGAACTTGCAGGTAGCGAACTGTTTGGTCATGAAAAGGGCTCGTTTACAGGTGCTGTAAACCAAAAGGTAGGGCATTTTGAAATGGCTGACAAGGGCACTTTGTTTTTGGATGAAGTGGGTAACCTGCCTTACGAGGTACAGACCCTGCTTTTGAGGGTGTTACAGGAAAAAGTATTGCGGAGAATTGGAAACAATAAAGAACAGGCTGTAGATGCACGGATTATAGTTGCCAGCAATGAAAGGCTTATTGAAGCGGTACATAAGAAAAAGTTTCGTGACGATTTGTACCACCGGTTAAATGAATTTCAGATTGATGTTTTGCCTTTGCGTAAGAGACCGGAGGATATCATGTTCTTTGCCTCAACATTTTTACAGGAGATATGCCAGGAACTGAATAAAAAGCTGAATGGATTTGAACCGGCAGTAGAAGAAGTATTTCTCAGTTATCCTTGGCCAGGAAATATACGTGAGTTGAAAAATGTGATCAAGCGTTCGGCGCTTTTGAGCAGTAGGGATGTATTGGATCTCAAATCATTGCCTTTTGAGATTTTAAATCACTCTAAAATATCCTTTGACCTTAACGAAACCGGTAGAATAGAGCCATCTTTTTCAGGATACGATCATGATATGAACCAAATGTCCAGCCCGGCGCCACAATATGAATTTGCGGGGCCGCAGCTAAAGAAGGCCGCTATAGAAGCCGAGGGAGAAATGATAAGAGCGGTGTTAGGCAGATGCAATTTCAATCGGTCAAAGGCGGCGCAAATATTGGGTATTGACCGCAAAACGCTTTACAACAAAATGAAGCAATTAAAGCTTACGGAAAGAATTAATTCGGATTAGAAACTCTATTCCTGGCATTATTTATCATTATAAACATTAAGTAAGTATGGCTATAATCATTGAAAGAAAGGATTACAACTTTCTGTTGATCGCTTTGAAATTTTGCGATAAGATTGATAATTACATCGAACTACTGGGATTAGATGAGGATGCAGTAGAGGAGTTTAAAGGTGCCAATGCTCTTTTTTCGTTTGTTTTTAATAACGGAGAGAATTACAAAAGTTGTGCAGAAAGTTTTACCAGGTACCAAATCGATAACATGCGGATTAATTTAAGTTACCTGGCGCAATCGTGCAGGAATAGCCCAAATTATACCATTGGTATAGGACAGGAGTTGGGTATCGAAGTTTCGGTGTTTGCTTTTCTACCTAATTAATGTAGCGGGACTTTGATTAGCTAAATGCAAATCTTTTTGCCGCAAGGATTTGCTAGTTGCGGGGTTTATTTCCACCAGGGAAACTGATGATGATAGAGATGACCGCCAGTACCAACAGTATATGAATGATGCTGCCAACGTTATAAATGAACAGTCCCTATGCCCAACATATTACAATGATAACAGCCAGTACGTATAATATGGATCGCAACATGGTTTAAAGTTTTGTCTGTAAAAAAATATAGTATCAAAAGCAAGAAAGCCGGCTAAATACCCGGCTTTCTTTTTTCATTTAGTCAATTTTAAAGATGATTCTCTTCTTCCTCGCGGTCTTCTTCTTCCTCCAGTTCATCTTCGCCAATAATGTCTTCATCTTCATCCGATGGCTCCTCAACTTTCGGCTTTTTTGTCTTGTCCTCAGTTCCGCGGTTTTTTGCAGATTGACCTCCGTCTTTTCCATTGTCGCTAACCTTTGGGCGCGACTTTTTGTTGGTTTCTTTTTCTTTCGGTTCCATGATTTTTGTTTTAGGATTTAATTATTTCAATAAGCGTTCCAACCGGAGTATGGCGCTTTTATGATGTTTTTTCTACCCGTTTTTGAAGAAGTGGGTATTCAATAAAAAAATGAGGGGTAGTTTTTCCCAGTTTACAAGGAATAGAAATTGCAGACTTAATATTGCATTGAATTCTTAACATTAACCATCTTAACTATTTGCAATATGGGCATTAACCTAAAAAGACAAAATACTTCTGGTACAATAACCAGCGAAGCATTTGAGCCCTTTAGCGAGATAGCGGTTAGTTTATCGGGCGGAGGATTTAGGGCTGCCGCATATACTTTGGGCTGTTTATCGTACCTGCAAAGGCGGAAATATGAAAATGTGAGGTTGCTTGAACGCGTGAAGTTTATAACAGGCGCATCAGGTGGGGCGTTAACGGGTATCCTGTTTTCGGCGCATAACCATTTGGGGATTCCTTTTTCAACTACTTACGCCCGATTGCGACAGGATATTTTAATGGAAGACAAAATATTGCAAGAGGCGGTTAAGGTAATTGCTGATGATAAACAATGGCCAAGAGAATCGTTAAAGAGGCGCAATACAATTAATGCCTTTGCCAAAGTGTACCAGAAAATGGTTTTTGATGATCTGAACTTTGGATTGTATTGGGATAAAACAAAAGCCACCGTTGATGAAGTTTGTTTCAGCGCCTCGGAACTGGAGAACGGCCGCACTTTCCGTTTTCAAACAGATGGAAAAGATGAAACCAAGGAGATGATTGGCAACCCTTACCTGAGACTTACCGATAAAAATACCGTAGGTGCAAAAAAAATGCTGTTGGGGGATATATTGGCGGCATCATCCTGTGCTCCCGGAGGATTTGAGCCAATGATTTTTCCGGGCGATTTTGCAACCAACAGAGAGCATTTAAAGGACCTGGAGGATACGCTTGTTGCCGCAAAGAATCATGATTGGGAGCATTACGAAAGTTTTAAGCGTTCGTTTGCATTGATGGATGGTGGTATTACTGACAACCAGGGAGTTGAAGGTTTAAAACTGGCGCACAAACGACGCAAGGAGACCAAAGGAAAAGGTTATGACCTTACCCTGATATGTGATGTTGCTAATTATTTTTTGGATCCA
>JAQBNQ010000165.1 GCA_028288545.1 Bacteroidota bacterium | reverse complement strand
CTATGTTGTGCTAAGTATAATTATTCTCCTTATCCTGTTTGGTTTAGTGGTGGAAATAAAAGACCGCGGCAAAACCAATCACTACTATCTACTTACTTCAGTAGCGTCCATTTTGTTTGCGGTAATGTGGTTTGGGTTTGATATTCATAAAGTATTTTGCAACCCCGATAGTTATATACAGCCACACTCCTTGTGGCATTTGTTTAGTGGTATTGCTGCCTTTTACTTTTACATGTATATAAGGAGCGAGAAGAATAAAATATAATTTCCTTTAAAACCGCAGATGCTTTACGGTAAGGCCGTTATTAAGCAATTGTTTCAGCGAATCAATGCCTATCTTTAAATGAAGTTCAACATATTCGGCCGTTACGCTTAAGTCGCTTGCTTCGGTTTTAACTCCTTCGGGAATCATCGGCTGGTCCGAAACAAGCAATAATGCGCCCGCGGGTATTTCGTTTTTAAAGGCGGTTATAAAAATGGTGGCAGTTTCCATGTCAATAGCCAGGGCCCTTATTTTACGCAGGTATTCTTTAAACTCTTCATCCCATTCCCATACTCTTCTGTTAGTGGTGTACACAGTGCCTGTCCAGTAGTCCTGGCTATAATCGCGGATGGTGGTTGAAATAGCTTTTTGCAAAGCAAATGCAGGCAGGGCGGGTACTTCAACAGGATAATAATCATCGCTGGTTCCTTCACCGCGTATAGCTGCAATAGGCAAAATAAAATCGCCTACTTCGCTTTTCTTTTTCAGGCCTCCGCATTTCCCTAAAAATAAAACAGCTTTTGGCTCAATGGCCGAAAGCAGGTCCATCATAGTAGCGGCATTAGGACTACCCATGCCAAAATTAATAATGGTAATACCTTCGGCTGAAGCATTCATCATGGGTCTGTCTTCACCAACTATAGGTACGTTGTGCCATTCGGCAAAGCGCCTTACATAATTATCAAAATTGGTTAGCAGGATGTATTGTGTAAAATCCTTCAATTCTCTGCCCGTGTAACGCGGTAACCAGTTGGTTACTATTTCTTCTTTGGTTTTCATGATTACAGTTGAATAGTAAGAAAGGCGGGTTTACATCTCGCTTCTATTCTTAATTTTAAATCGAATTTACGAAAATGACCGAAGTAGTATTTGGAGATTATAATTTTAGGATAGAAGAACGGCAGGAAAGCAAAGTGATATTTGACATTGCGCGGAAGAAACTTGTTGTACTTACTCCCGAAGAATGGGTCCGCCAGCACATTTTGCAATACATGGTACATGATTTAAATTATCCTTTAAGTCATATTGCGGTTGAAAGAGGAATAGAGTTGAATGGGCTGCAAAAGCGGTTTGATATAGTTGTTTTTGCTACCAGCGGCAAACCCATAATGATCATCGAATGTAAAGCGCCCGAAGAACCTCTTAATGAAAAAGTATTTGAGCAAATAGCCCGGTATAATCTTTCGCTTAAGGTAGATTACCTATGGGTTACTAATGGCACCCGTAATTTTTGCTGCGCCCTGGGCGATAATATGCGTCTACTGAGTAAAGTTCCGGTTTACGGGGAAATAAAAGGTTGATAAATACTGCAAAGCCTAATATTATCCTTTATAATTTATCTTCCCTTTTACCAGGTCGCCAAAGCCGTGGAAAATAAGTTTAAAAGGATTGTAGCTTACAAAACCCGTGGTAATACCGTACTTCACTGGTTCAGTTTCGGGCTGGTAAGTGCCAAACAGCCGGTCCCAGATCATAAATACACCCCCATAGTTTTTATCAATATAGGCAGCGTTACTACCGTGATGAACGCGGTGCGCGGATGGGGTATCAATAATTCCTTCTATCAAAGGAATTTTTCCAACCGCTTCTGTGTGCATGAAAAATTGATAAAGCAGGTTTAACGACACACTAATTGCAATGTATAAAGGTGGCAAACCCAATAAGGCCGCCGGAATAAAAAAATAAGGAGTGATGAACGCGCTAAACCAATTGATGCGGTAAGCAGCAGTAAGATTCATACTGGTGCTGGAATGGTGTACAACATGAAAAGCCCAAAAAAATTGAATGGTATGAGAAGCGCGGTGATACCAATAGTATAAAAAATCAGTGGCTAAAAAACTGAGGATAATTGCACTGATACCTGGCTGAAAGTGATAGAATGCAAAACTGCTGAAAAATGTTAGGATGGCTAACTGGTAAGCTGCTGTTACAATTTTTGAAGTAATATAACCTGCAAGTATTGATGTATTGGTAAGGCTTTCTTTCAGGTCATAGTTTTCGCGGTCTCTCCGCCAACTCCATATTGCTTCAACAACAATAAGGATGATAAGAAATAAAAATACCCAAACGCGGTATGGGCCTAAAAGATGCTTCATTTAATGAAGGTAGTACATTTGTTTTTCCCGCGAAAGCGTTAAAACACGTATCTTATTTTACACTTGAAACACAAGAAGAATGTTGCAACAGATTTTTACCTTTGCATAGCTCAAAATTTCAATTTAGCCTTAGGAAATCGCCTTTTTTGTTGTAAAATGTCTTTCGCCGCATAGCATCTTATTTTGACCCTTTCATAAACTAATTTACGTATTGAGGTGTGGTGTACCTTTGTAATGTCTTAAAAGTCACCCATGCATTAAAAATTATGGGCCACCGTTCTGATAGTCATTTTTGCAAGGCACTCCTCCGTGATCCTAGTCCAATCACCTAATAGTCCTAAATCCTTGCCTGAATGTTATCAAATGAGTGGCCCTTCCTTTTTTAAGGAAGTATCCTCCGGGTGCAGACAACTAATCTCAAAATTACCTGTTTTACTATCAAATGCCATTAGTCATATTGTTTTTGTTAAACAATAATTGTCTTATTTTACATTTAAATATTCCCCGTATGAAAAGCTATGACACGCTTACTGAAGCAGTAAATGACCTGAAGACAAGAGGTTACAATCTCGATTTTAATTTGAAGGATACACGTTTAGAATGTACCAGCACAGGCAAACAACTCTCACCGCGTGAATTTGAGATAACTGAATTTTATCGGTTTGAAGGCGATACAGACCCTGGCGATGAGTTAGTGGTATATGCCATTGAATCGACGGAAGGCCTTAAGGGAACGCTTATAAATGCCTTTGGCCCCTATGCCAATACAGCTTCGGACGAACTGATAGCTAAACTGAAAATGCACACCCAGCAATAGTTAAGCCCAATTAAAACGAGGTAATATTTAGTTCTCGATACTAAATATTATGTTTGGTTGATAATAGCCAATGACACCATTTAGCCAACTTTCGTTTGGCATGAGGATTTTCCTTATGCTTTTAATGTTAATAGTCAACTACCTTTTATTTCCAACTGCCGCCGTTTTTATTCTGCTTCCGTTTACCGGTTTAGATAGATTGGTAAATCTTTCTCAGGGGAATTTTACAGGTGACGCCGACCGATACATAGCCTTGTTTATACAGGGTGTGGCTTCTTTAGGTGCTTTTGGATTTACTGCTTTGTTATTTAGCCAGATGGAGACGGGTTTTGCCCTGCAACGCCTGAAGCTGAATATTAAAGTGCCTATGAAATTTTTGTTTTTGGGTATTGTGTGTGTGCTCGTTGCACAAGCCTTTATCCCGCTTTTAGTAGAGTTGAATCAGGTTATCCCTTTGCCCGAAAGTCTGAAATATTTAAAGGACTCCGGTAAAGAGCAGGAAAAACTGATCAACGCTCTTTTAGCCGGAAACTCGGTAATTCACTTTATAGTAATTACACTGGTGCTTGCTTTGATTCCTGCTGTGGCGGAAGAGTTTTTCTTTCGCGGCTTATTTATGGGCGAATTACTGAAGGAAAAATTTCATCCTGCTGTTGCCATTACTATTTCGGGTTTTGTTTTTTCGCTGGCCCATGCCGAGTATGAAAATTTTCTGGCCATTTGGGTGCTGGGGACATTTTTAGGATACCTGTTTTATGTGTCTGGTAGTTTGTGGCTTTCAATAGCTGCGCATTTTACTAATAATTTCCTACTTGTATTTTTAAAATATCTTTACAATATGGGTGCGCTAAAGGCCGATATTGAAAAGGTGTCAATACCATTGGTAGCGGCGGCGGCGGCCATCCTTATTTTTGCAGTTTGTCTTTATATACTTAACCGGTGGAAAACGCCTCCGGTTTTTGAGCTAATATCAATTAACGAATCCGAACAAGATCAGCCATGAAAACACTTTTAGTCCGTTCAGCAAGTGGTATTGTATTTGTAGCCCTTATGTTGGGTGCAATACTGTGGAACCAGTATTCCTTCCTGGCTTTAATGCTATTGGTACTTATAGGCACCCTCAGCGAATATTTTAATATTACCTCCGGTGCACGGGGCACTTCTGCCAAATGGTTTGTTATTGTGGTCAGTGTTATTATTTATCTCAAATCATTTTTACTGGATTCTCTACCTGCATCGGGTAATCCTAACATGAACAGCATGTTCATTGCCTTTTTGCAAGGGCTTTTAAGGCTCCGCGATGCTAACCTTGGACTTAATGCATTGGTGCCATGCGCGGTGTTTATACTTTTCGGGTACGAGCTTTTTACCAAAAACGAGAAACCATTTGTAAATATTGGCTGGAACATTACCGGTATGATGTGGATACTGGTTCCATTGATGCTTACTAACAAACTTTATTTTGAACGCGGAGGATTTTTCCTGGTGGCAATATTTGCCTTAATATGGATATACGATTCCGCTAGTTATGCCTCCGGTAGCTTATTGGGAAAACACAAGTTGTTTGAACGGATATCGCCTAAAAAAACTATTGAGGGAATGATAGGCGGCATATTTTTTACTTTGGGCTTTGCTTTCTTTTTTAAGCGTTGCCCCGAATTTAATATGTATAGTTCGGCCGAGTGGATGGTAATTGCTTTTGTAATAATTATAGCGGCTACTTTTGGCGACTTGGTTGAATCTCTTTTGAAAAGAAGCCTGAACATTAAGGACTCAGGCAGCATTATGCCGGGCCACGGTGGATTTTTGGACCGGTTTGACGCTTATTTCTTTACTGTTCCTTTCGTCCTTATAACCTTGTGGATGATAGACCAATTACGCAGTATGATGCTTATTTATGATTATTTGAGCAAATAACAGCCGTATTGACCTATAATTTGCGCATCGCGGTAGGCAGTGTTACTATAAAACATAAAGCCTGTTTTAACGTTTAATCAATTTGTGCAATATTCGATTACATTTGCTGCCCCGTTGAATAAACAAAAGGTATAATGAAAGGTAAAATTAAGATTCATAAAGAGGGTCACAAGATACTTTTGGTATCCGGTATCCTTCTTCTCATAATAAACCTGGTAGTAGCCTATTTCTTCCGAAACATAGTACTGTATTACATAGCTGCCGGTATTTCACTCATCATCATTGCAGCCTTTGCATCTTTCTTCCGTATTCCAACCCGCAAATTCAATAGCAACGATAACAAGATAATTGCCCCGGCCGATGGGCGGATTGTGGTGATTGAAGAAACCCAGGAACAGGAATATTTTGGAGATAAGCGTATCCAGGTATCTATTTTTATGAGCCCGGCTAATGTTCACGTTAACCGCAATCCTATAAGCGGCGTGGTTAAATACCAAAAATATCATCCGGGTAAATACCTGGTGGCATGGCACCCTAAATCATCTGAAAAGAACGAACGCAACACAGTTGTTATTGAGCACGAAGAAACAGGCAGTGAAGTATTGATACGCCAGATTGCCGGCAAACTGGCCCGCAAAATACGCTGGTACCTGCACGAAGGCGATGAGGTGATCCAAAACGCCGAGTTGGGCTTTATCAAATTCGGTTCGCGCGTTGACTTGTTCCTGCCTGTTGGAACTAAAATAGAAGTTGATCTTCGTCAAAAAGTAAAAGGTGGAATTACCGTAATAGGTAGTCTGCCTGATAACGAAGAATAATTTGAATTTCAGAATTCAGATTGCCGATTTAAAGCTCTCCCCATTACATGAAACGCTTAATAAGTTTATTGGTTGTATTGCTTATTGTTGGAGCGATAGGATATTTCTATTACGCAAAACTGCAGGAGCCTTCAGATAACGGCACCTGGGATGGCGATTGTCCGCCGCAGGGCTCCACCAACCAACCCGAATTGCAGCAATTGAACCGGCTTAAAAACAAAGCCAATTTTCCGCTTGAGACCGATTTTAATAGAGAAGTTACACTGGCAAAAATGCTGGCACCCGGAGAGGACTACGACCGTTGGAGCGTTAATACGGCTGCCGAGGTAAGTGGCTATGTTGCTGATGTTAAAGTAGGCGGAGTTGAAACCTGTAATTGTAAAACGAAAGACCATGACCATCGTGATACGCATATCGAGCTGGTACTGGATGCGATGAATGAAGGCGGCAGCGGCAAAGTTATAGTGGAGGTAACTCCCCGAATAAGACAGGCTATGGCTTTAAAAGGCGAAGACTGGAGTACCAATGCATTGCGCGATAAAATATTGGGCCGATGGGTAAAAGTAAAAGGATGGATGTTGTTTGACAAGGAACATGAACGCCAGGCCGACAACACCAATCCAAACGGAACGCATAACTGGCGGGGCACCTGCTGGGAAATTCACCCGGTTACTTCTATTGAGGTGATTGACCGGCCAATTTAATCCCCGGGTTAATGAAAGGTTAAAGCATTCCATTCTTCCCTAAAATATTTATAATTTGCTCATTAAATCCAAGGGCTATGCGTAACAGGTTTATACTACTTTTTCTTTTTTTGAGTGGAAGCTTATTTGCCCAAACGGCAGATGACATTATTAATAAACATTTTGAAGCTACCGGCGGCAAAGATAAATGGGCCCGGGTGGTAGCTATACACTACAATGGCAATTACGTTTTGGGCCCGGGTATGTTGGCACCGGTGGTTCAGCTTGAAGTGGCAAAACCGTTTAAAGGAACTTATTCTGAATTTAGCTGGCAGGGTATGACCAACAAACGGGCAATGCGGGCCGACAGCGGTTGGAGATACAATCCTTTTAGTGGTAAAAGAGAAACGGACCCTTTATCACCTAACGATATCCGTTCGGAAAAACTAGACGCCGATCCGCAGGGTCTATTGTTCAATTATAAAGAAAAAGGATACACCGTTGAATACCTGGGAACGGACGATATGGATGGTACCGATGTTTTTAAACTACGCCTTACTACCAAAGAAGGCGACATGGTTTATTACTACATAGATGCTGAGACATATTACATACTGAAAGAAGTGAAGCGGGTTAAACTGAAGGACAAAGAGGAAAAGCAATACGCAACGTTTTCTGATTTCAGAAAGACCGACTTTGGAGTGGTTATACCTTTCTCTTATCAGCAGGTAGATGAAAACGGAAATGAGCAGGGAGGCCCCGTTATTTTTACCAAAGTAGAAGTGAATGGTGTTGTAGATGCAACGCTGTTTGATAAACCCAAAGCGAAGTAGTTTCAGTTTTCAACTTTAAAAGACCATGAAGGTTATGACTAAAAAAATACTTTTTCTCGCAATAATTATTGGCTTGGCGGCAAATTTATTTGCTCAAAAGGGTAAATCAAAATCTGCATCTACCGATGTAAAAACCGTAAAACTTACTTCAGCGGCGCTGGGTAAAATGGAAGCCAGGCACATTGGTCCTGCCGTAACCGGTGGCCGGTGTACTTCGGTGGACGGAGTTAACAGTGACCCGCGCATTTTATATGTGGGTACTGCCGGTGGTGGGGTATGGAAAACAACGAATGGCGGCGCAGAATTTAAATCGGTGTTTGATAAGCATTGCCAAAGCATTGGCGCTATTGCCATTGATCAAACCAATCCGGATGTGGTTTGGGTTGGTACTGGCGAAAGCAATATGCGTAATACTGTATCGGTTGGTAACGGTATTTACAAAACAACAGATGGTGGTGAAAACTGGGTGTTTACCGGGCTACCGAACAGCGAACACATTAGTAAAGTTGTAATTCATCCTAACGATCCTAATACTGTATTTGTTGCTGTGCCGGGTAAACTATGGAGCAATTCTTCTGAACGTGGTTTGTACAAAACCACTGACGGCGGAAAAACATGGGAGAAGATTTTATTTGCGAATGATTCAACCGGTTGTGCTGACTTTGCTATTAACCCTAAAGATCCGAATACAATGTACGCCACCATGTGGCAGTTTAGAAGAAAACCTTATGCCTTTAACTCAGGCGGACCGGGTTGCTCTATTATGAAATCGACTGATGGAGGTAAAACATGGAGAAAGATACAGAAGGGTTTATCTACCGATACGATTGGGAGAGCCGCAGTAGCAATTTCTCCTTCATCACCCGATAATATGGTTGCGATTGTTGAATCAAAAAAAACTGGCTTGTATATATCGGCCGATGGCGGTGAAACCTGGAAGGAGCAAAGTGCAGATGATAATGTTTGTGCCCGTCCGTTTTATTTTAGCTGTGTGGTGGTTGACCCATTGGATGCCAAGCGGGTTTACCGTCCGGCATTTGAATTTTCGTACAGCGAAGATGGTGGCTATAGCTGGGTGCGCTCGCAAAATAGCCAGGGATGGTTGCACAGCGATATGCATGGTCTTTGGATCAATCCTAAAAATACCTCTCAAATGTATGTGTGTACAGACGGCGGAGTTTACATGAGCGTTGATAAGGGTAATAACTGGATCTATCTGAATAGTATTCCGGTGGCGCAGTTATATCATGTGCAGGTTGATGAGCAGGAACCTTACAATGTATATTGTGGTTTGCAGGATAATGGTTCATGGAGAGCTCCATCGCAGTCTCCTGGTGCCATCAAAAACAGCGACTGGCGTAATGTTGGTGGCGGTGACGGTTTTTGGGTGCAACCGGATGGAGAAGACAATCAAGTGGTTTACAGCGAGTACCAGGGAGGGCATATTTCAAGGGTGGAATTAAAGCCAAATCAATCGCAGGATGTTCAACCTAAAGCAGGAGAGCAGGACCCTAAATTCCGTTTCAACTGGAATACACCTATTGTGCGAAGCCCGAATAACAAGAAGCGCTTATATATGGGAGCACAGTTCCTTTTTAAATCAGAAGACAAAGGTTTGTCATGGGCAAAAATTTCACCCGACCTTACTACCAATGATCTGAATAAGTTAAAGCAGGAAGAAAGCGGTGGCCTTACAAATGATAATACTTCAGCCGAAAACCACTGCACCATTTTTACTATTGCTGAATCTCCGTTGGATGAAAAAATGATATGGGTTGGAACCGATGATGGCAACCTGCAGTTAAGCCTGGATGCGGGAAAGACCTGGACCAACATGGCTAACAACTATAAAGGGACCAATGAGCCGGCACAAGGTTGGATCGACGCTAAAACAAAAGCCATTGCTCATTCCTGGGGGGCGGAAGGTATTCCGGCCCAAACATGGATAAGCAGCATTGAGCCATCGCGCTTTGATAAAAATGTGGTGTATGTAACTTTTGATAATCATATGTATGGCGATGTTAAAACTTATGTGGCAAAATCAAGCGACATGGGTAAAACATGGAAAATGTTTAGCAGCAGTGCTTTTAAAGGCTATGCCCATAAAATAAAAGAAGATATAGTGAGCAAGGACCTTTTGTTCCTGGGTACCGAAATGGGATTATATGTTTCTATTGATGGTGGAAATAATTGGGTGCAGATGAAAGCCCATATACCGGAATATGCGTTGGTAAGGGATATGACCATTGAGAGAAAAACAAACGACCTGGTTGTTGCAACCCACGGCCGCGGAATTTTAATTGTTGATGATATATCACCGTTGCGCAAGATCAATGAGCAATTATTGAATGCGGATGTAGCCATTATTCCATCACGCCCAACTGCGGTTGGCGTAGGTCATTACGGTGATGGCTGGCCTGATGCAGGTGGATATCTTGGTCCTAATTCGAGCGAGGAGGCGCATATCAATTATTATCTGAAACAAAGGGTTAACAGCGGTGCGGTTAAAGTTGAGATTTATGACGACAAAGGAAATTTTCTGATCGACCTGCCAGGCACCAAGCGCAAAGGTATAAATATGATTACCTGGAATATGCGCATAAAGCCACCGCACGTTGCCGAGGGAGGTTCGAAGGCAGACTTTACCTCCACTATAGGCCCTATGGTAATGGAAGGAAAATATAAGGTTAAAGTGATTGTTGGCGACAAATCAGCTGAAGGTGAATTGGACCTGATAGCAGATGCTAAAAGCACCTCAACAGCGAAAGAGCGCGAACTGAATCACGAAGCAGTAATGAGAAGTTTTAGAATGGAAGAAGAACTGGCTTCATTAATGGATTCGGTCATTGAGGAGCAAAAACTAATTAAGGATTTAAAAGATGCTTCGCCGGTTATAAAAGAGTATTACGATAGTCTTGAAGTTATCCGTGCCGAATTGGTACCGGTTAAAGAAGGACGCACGGTAATATTTGTAGACGAAGAAAAAATGCGCGACAAGATAAGCGACATTTATGCCGGTGTTAGTTTCTATCAGGGCTCTCCAACTTCATCGCAAATAGACGGACTGAACAAGCTACAGCGCGACATGAACGGCGATAAAACCAAACTCGATCAGCGTAAAAATAGTTTCCGCCCTAAAGTAAGAGCCGAATTGAAAAGGTTAGGGAAGAATCAGCCTTATTGATGCCGATGTGCTAATTCGATGATTTTTGCATTATTATTGCATCCTCATGGATAGCGTAGTGCATAAAGAATTACTGACAAGAGCCTTTAATATAAAAAAGCGCTTTTTGGGGATGTATAAAATGGCCAATGCCGGCCATGTAGGGTCTTCCTTATCGGTTGCAGAAGTAATAACCTTCGTTCGTTTTGGTTGGATGAATGATGAAGATGAAATAATCCTTTCTAAAGGCCACGCAGCAGCAGCTATTTATTCCATGCTGGCGGAGGAGGGTATTTTGAGTGAGGCCGATATTAAAACCTTTTACAAAAACGATACTTTTCTGGCCGCACATCCCCCGGTAAATAAGGTTAAAAGAATCCCGTTTGCCACCGGTAGTTTAGGGCATGGCCTCTCTCTGGCAGCGGGTTTTGGCCTGTCGTATAAATTGAAAAAATCCGGTAAAAAGGTTTTTTGTATTACATCGGATGGTGAATTGAATGAAGGGACTATATGGGAAGCAGCTCTATTCATTGCACATCATAATTTAAGCAACGTGGTTTGGCTGATTGATAGAAATAAACTCCAGGGATTTGGGAGAACGGAAGATGTAATGAAATTGGAGCCCCTGGATGGAAAATTAAAAGCATTTGGATTTAACGTTATCGCTGTAGACGGTCATAATTTTGAATCGCTTGAGAATGCGAAACTTGCCGTTGAAACTGGCAAATTGCCGACAGCGATTATCTGCAACACAACTAAAGGCCGTAGTTGGAAATTGTATGAAGACAGTGTGGATTGTCACTACCTGCCCATGAAAGACGATCAGTATGACTTTGTGCAACACGAAATTGAAAAGGATTATAACAATCGTCTAAACCACTTAACCCAGTAACCGGTAGTCTAATAATCCATATCAAATGCGCGTAGAGTTTGCACAGGCCATGCTAAAGTTTTTTGATACTAACCCCCGCATGGTTTTTATAACAGGTGATCTCGGTTATATGGCGTTGGAACAGGTGCAGGAAAAATTCGGTGATAAATTCATTAACGCAGGTGTGGCGGAACAGAATATGGTAACGGTTGCAGCTGCCATGGCCTATGAAGGTTTTATCCCTTGGGTATATAGCATATCTCCATTTGTAACATTACGTCCATATGAGCAAATCAGAAACGACGCTTGCTTGCATGACCTGCCTGTTAAACTAATTGGAAACGGTGGTGGATATGGTTACGGTATTATGGGTGCAACACATCATAACATTGAGGATATAGGGGCTATGCGTATTCTTCCCAATATGGTGGTTTATATCCCTTTTATAGCTAAGGATGTTGAGGAAGCGGTACAACAAATGCTGGCCGATCCCCATCCCAATTATTTGCGGATGAATACGGCTGCAAAGATCAAAACAGAAATTGCCCCTTTTACGCAATGGAGAAAAATAAAAGAGGGAAACAAGGGTGTGGTTGTGGGAACCGGACCTGTGGTTGAGAACATTTTGAATCTCGATGCTGCTGCGGACCTCGAAATTTGGGTAGTAAGTATTTTTCCAATACAGGATATACCTGAGGAATTAGCGGCTTCCATCAACGATGTAAAAAAGCTTATCATTATTGAAGAGCACCGTGGCGAAGGTGGCCTACGCGAAACAATTTCGTACCATTTAATGAATCATTTGTCTTCTCCTATTAAAATATTATCTCTTTCGGCCAACGGTTACCCGAGTGGCAAATATGGCGACCAAAAATTCCACCAGGCGGAAAATGATTTGGGTGGGGATGGTTTGAAAAAAAGGGTTGCGGAGTTTATTTAAAGGCATTTCCTCTTCGCACCGTGTCACTTTCTTATGCATTCTGATTTTATTATTTTCGTTGTTAAACATTCATGTTATTTTAATTTATAGTTCTAAAAATGCCCAATTCACGCATAACCACCGAACGCCAGGCAAAAGACTATAAAAACCTTGGGCATTCCGTTTTAGGAAATCACATAAAAACGGAAGCCACCAAAACTAAAATCAGGATTGGCCAATACACTTTCCCCGATTTTTTGAACAGCGCATGGATCTCGTGGGCTTACCATTACCTCAAAAGCCGCTTTGGCCCACAGCACCGTTTTAATACCTACCATCACTCCACCGATAAGGGTATTTATACTTTGCAATCTCACGCCGGCGCCGATATTAAAGTTGCGCTGCTGTCCGATTGGGCAACAGATACTAAAGAATCGCACAACATCGGTACAAAAATTGCCGCGCTAACGCCCGATTACTCTATCCATTTAGGCGATACTTATTTTGTAGGAACCCCGGAAGAAATAGAAAATAATTTTAAGCCGGGCGATTCCACCTGGCCTTACGGAACTGTAGGAAGTTTTGCCATGATAGGCAATCACGAGATGTACAGCAACGGCAAACCATATTTTGATAAGCTATTACCTGTAATGGGATTGTTTAAGCCCGAACGGGTGATACAAAAAGCGGCCTACTTTTGTCTCGAAAACGACTACTGGCGCATCATAGGAATTGACACAGGCTTCAATTCCGTAGGTACTCCCATACTCGAATACTTCTTTTCAAAAGCCGATTTACCTCAAGCGGTCGTTAAGTGGCTTAAGGATGACCTGAAAATAAATGAAGATAAGCGTGGCATAATTTTTCTCTCGCATCATCAATATGCCTCCGCTTTTGATACGGAATATCCTGCTGCGGCTAATCAACTTTCAAAAATTATAGGTACAGATAGAAAAGTACTCTGGTTTTGGGGGCACGAACATCGTTTTTCTATATACGGCAAACAATCGCGCCCCGGTGGCGTAACAGCCTACGGGCGCTGCATCGGCCATGGTGGAATGCCCGTTGAGATAATTGATAAGGTTTGCCCAAAGTGCGCCACAAAAAGCAACCTGGTGGCTTTTGATAACCGTGTTGCAAGTCATATCGGAAACAGCGAGGTGGGGCATAACGGATATGCCATTTTAAATATCTGGAATGAAAATGTAGTGATAGAATATCACGATGAAAAGAAATTGCTGGTAACCGAACGCTGGCGATACGATAAGGATAAAAAGCAGATGGCATCCGTAAGTATCGAAAATCCCGGCAAGGAGTTAAG
>JAQBNQ010000154.1 GCA_028288545.1 Bacteroidota bacterium | reverse complement strand
AAAGAACAAATCCATATCGAATACTTTACTGCCCGTGCCGATGAAGATAAAAAAGCTGCAGATGTAGGAAGTGTTACACAGGGCGCTCAACCATTTACCGGCAAAACCAAAGTAAAGATCATATACGATGGCAACGAGCGCGAGTTTGAAGTAAGCGAAAAGGAAACCATACTTGAAGCTGCCTTAGATGCTGGTTTAGATCCTCCTTATTCCTGCATGGTTGCCGCCTGTTGCACCTGTCGGGCTAAACTGATTTCGGGTAAGGTTGAAATGGACGACCGCGAAAGCTTGACCGATGCCGAGATAAGCAAGGGTTACGTACTTACCTGCCAAAGCCATCCTAAAAGCCATGGCATTGTTTTGAACTACGATATGTAGTTCAGTTTACTGTTTGTGGTTTTCAGTTTTCAGTTGAATACAGGGTCCTGCTAAAAAGCCACCTTATACTGTAAAGCCACGCTTCGCTGCTCGCCAATGTTGCCGGGTAATATCATGTACTGGCTATTGAGCGCATTAAAAAGATGAGCCGAAACAATATGCCTTCCGCGAATGGTGCACGAAACAATAAAATCAAGCAAATGCCATCCACCCGGATTGGCTTTTCTAAAATCATAGGTACCCGGTATAGCAAAAAGCAATAGTTTATCTACATTTTCCATTCTACTTAGGTAGCGGTAGTTTGTAGTTAAACTGACAATACCCCAACCCACAGTGAGTGACTCGGTGGATGTAACTTTACTGCGGTATTTTAGTGTATAGGGCACATCGCGTATGTATTTGTAAAAGTTAGGGTCCTTTATGGCAACCGGTGGGTTAAGCACAAGTATTGTTGCAGCATCGCCGTCAAGCACTTTCAGCCCACCAAGGTTTATTGGCTCAATGGCAGTAATACCCGCATTGCCAGCCAATAGGAATTTTCCAAACTCATACTTAAAACCCAAATTACCTTCAATGCCATAAATGTAAACGTCGGTAAGATTTTGCGCTTTAAAGGATAACTGGGTAAGTGAAGACTTTGGAATGTCAATCAAAAATTCGATCATATCGCGGAAGTGCATTAAAAATCCCGCTACATCAACATAACCACTTAGTTTTGAAGCTCCCTTTTTTATGCCGAAATATTGTGTAATACCCAGTTCGGTACTGTAGCCGGTTTCCGGTCTTATATCCGGTGCGGGGTTAGTGCGCAATCCTGCCAGGCTAAGGTTTGAAAAACGTTCGTTAAGTGATGCAGCCCTAACTCCCTGGCTAATGGAATCCCTGATATAAGTAAAGGGCAATACATGATAGTTAAACGTAATTCCTGCTAAAGGATGTTTGAGGGTAATAAGATTAACCGGCCGGTAAGCGCTATCAGTTTGCAGCGTATCGCCCCGCATGGTTTCAAACTGAAAACGCAGCCCCGCAGTAATCGTAATACGGTATTCTGACGGTTGGCGTTTATCTTTTAAAAAGTGAAACGTAGCAATGGCAAATGGTGCAGCCTGTTGAAACGAAGCCTCGCCTTGTACGTTGGTAGGTTTGCTGTAACCATATTGATAATTAAGCCCTGTAACAATATCCACCCACGGCCTGATACTCCGCCTCCAGGTAAACTCGCCCCAATATTGCAGCGCATAGCCACTTGTACCTATACTACTGTTCGAACTTTGCCAGCTTACCCTGTTCTGTAGATTAAAGATATTGCCTTTGCCGGAAGTATATTTCAACGATGGATCTACAAGCAGGTAATAGATCGTTTGCTGACTTAAAGAGTTTAGTCCCGGTTGATGAGTATCGTATGGATAGTCCTTCCAAAAAACAAACAGCGCTGATTTCTCCCTCAAAAACTGAACATTGAATTTTATTTGCAAACCCGGTGCATGTAAAATATCATGCCATTTGTTCATTAACAGTAAATGTATCCGGTTACTGTATTCCTGTTCGCGGTAGCCGTTATCTTTTACAAGGTCGCCCTGCAACGACATATCCCAGGTACGACGTACACGGCGGGTGTGACTAAAATGAATGGATGATATATAAGAATTCTTTATTCCCTCCCAATGGTTATCAGAAGTTGTTGGAGGAGGCAAATATCCCCGCTGGGTAACACGCAACACTGTGTATGGCTGGTTAGCAGGTTCATTCATTATCACGTTCACCACTCCGCCCAATGCACCACTTCCATAACGAAGTGCCGAAGATCCTTTAAGCACTTCTACCCTATCAATATTATCTGCCGGTAACAAATTAAAGTTTACCGTAGCCCTTGCCGAATTCATTGCCGGCATTCCATCCACCAAAACCAAAACCCTGGTACCGGTGCCATAGTTAAAGCCACTGCTGCCGCGTATATTAATCTCGTTATCCAATATGCTTACACCAGTTACCATTTGCAATCCTGCTTTAAGATTGGTTGAGGCCATCTGGTCAATTTGGGGCTGCTTTAGTGTTTCAGTGCTTTGTCCTTCTGTTCCTTTTTTGCGCGTTTTGTTTCCCTCAATCACCGCTTCGGGTAGGGCCAGTGATGCGTCCTCCATAAACACATCGGCCGTAGCGTGTTTTTTATTTTTTAGTGAAAGACCTAAGCTAAATTGTTTGTATTGCCCTGCAGTAAATTGCAACCACACGCTATCCTGCGCTGCAATAACAATACTGTACTTGCCGTTTGCATCGGTAACTATTCCGGTATCAACTTTACTACCCAAAACAAAAATATCTGCACCGGCTAAACCATTGCCGGTACTTTTAGAAAACACCTGCCCATGAATAGTAACCGACTGGCCCTTCAGCAACGATGAGCCAAGTAATAATAAAGCGAGAATGAAAGGCAGCGAACGCTTACCAGGCAAAACGATGTGAGCTACTGCCATTATCAGTGCTTAACTGCAAAATATAAAAACCGGTTCCGGCCGAAAAGTTAAGCATCACCTCATTTCTGCCGGCAATAACATTAACCGATTGTGTCATCAATGTGCGGCCAATAACATCAAACACCGAAAATTTGACCTTCGCATTTGCTGTGGCATCGCATTCAACCTGTAAACTGTTATTGGAGCGCTGCGGTATAATGTTAACCAGCCCCATAGCTTCGGGTTCAGTAATTCCCTGCACATCAGCCATAGGAACATGATAAATAATAGGCCACGGAAAATCACCACACAGCACACCACCTAAAACACAGCCATGCGGTTTAGAATAAATCTTGGCCGTATCTGAAGTCGGTGTATTGGATTGTGTTGGCAAGCCATGTAAATGGATGCAGCCATAAGCTTTGTTATTACCATCAGGCGAAAACTTTCCCGGTGGGTCATTGGGATTGCCGCTGGTCATTTCGTAAGTAATACCCGGGGGCAGACCACCGATAGAATCGAAAACCATATAACCCAATGAGGCGGTTACGGGAAAAGGTAATTGCTGACCTGTCATGGGGTTTGAGCTAACGGTGAAAGAGTTTTCGAATATAAAATGGATGCACCGGTCATAGGCCTGGCCAACATAACCGGTGGTCATTTCGTTGGTATCGGGTACCATGCACAGCGGATCGCCGGGATGTTTGAGGGTACAGGAAGAAAGATCGGGTAAACATTGAGCAGAACTTTGCTTTACTACAGTTACCCAAACGCAAAGTACCAGAAACCAGGGGATAATTTGTTTCATGATTTTTTATTAAGCCAGAAAATGGGGAAATAAAATCTTTGGGTTACCTAAATATAAACCCTTTTGCGACAAATATGAAATATTTCGCTGTAGCAGTATTATACAATTCCATAATAAAGTTGCAGGATTCACACTTTTTATTGCCAGGTAACTCCTTCACTTTCACTTTTTCCGCTTCACCCGCTTTTCATTACCCTTTAAACTATCCGGAATACCGGATGGTATAAGACCAACGGCATAAGGCTTTGATATTAAAGGGCCTGTTGAGACACTATACAAAGTATCATTCACAAAAAGCTCAGCTTGTATGTATTGATTGCCATTATAAATAATGCTATCAAGTATAGTTGCGTTAGGTCCAATTCGTGCACTGTACAATCCAAATTTATTAGTTGATCCGGTTTGCCCTTCAGTAAAAATATCCTTCCGGGTTGTGAGGCTGTCAAACACGGTAAACCTAACGTGTATGGTTTTATTGGATACCGCATTACCCGCTGCATCATGGGCAATTGCCTTGTAGATCATTCCCCTTGCACTTTGTGCCAACAAGTTGGCCCCGCTAAGCATAAACACGATGAATAAAACCGTTTTCATGGCTCACCTAATTATTCTTTACAAAACTTAGCCACTGCCGTTTTGCCTGATGCCGTTTGTAGTTTTGCAGTGTACATACCATTGGTAAGCGCTGCGATATTGAGCGCGGTTTGACTGTCTTCTGCTTTTAATACTACTTGCCCCAGTGCCGAATACACTTCAATAGTTTCAAATTTTGTGTCGGATAATATCTGCAACACATCATTAGCGGGATTTGGATACAGCTTAACCTGCAAAACATTATCAGCAATATCTTCAACACCGGTAGCGGCAAAATTTAATTTAGCCACATAACCGTGCGCCGGTTGACCGGTAATGTATATCCCCTGCCTGGCACCGTATACATTCCCCTGGGCATCGGTAGCAACCAACGAAAACTGAACCGTATCCGTATATAATTTGGCCCAACTTATGCCATTCCACTTGGCAACAAAAAAACCGAAATTATCCCTTAAATAACCTGCAGCATAAACATTTCCGGCAGGGTCGGTGGCTACTGAAGCAAGGTAACCGTAACCAAGCACAGAAGCACTGTTGCCTAAATCGCTCCATGTATTTCCATCCCACTTTGCCACATAGGTTTTCGACGCCCCGTCGGTAAAAACACCACCGGCGTAAACATTACCTGCAGCATCGGTGGCTATAGATAAAATATTTGCATTTACATTCAGGTTACCCAAGTTGCTCCAACCGCTGCCGTTAAATTTGGCTATGTATTTTTTACCCGTGCTATCGGCAAACTGGCCACCTGCATAAATATTACCGGCGTTGTCGTGAGCAAGGACAAGTATCGAACTATCTACATGTAAAGGCGTTGTTGAGGCACCGGGTTCTGTCCAGTTAGCGCCATCCCACTTAGCTACGTAATAAAAGGTAGGACCATTAAATGTATCAAGAAATTGCGTGGCATAAACATTGGTGCCGCTGCAGGTGAGGGCCAACAGGCTGCCATTATTAAAGTGCGGATTGCCCGCATTTTCCAACTCGGTCCAGGTAGTGCCATTCCATTTACTGGTGTAAAAACCACCCAGGCTGCCAGTACCCAAATCATTAAAATCTCCACCTACATATACGTTGTTGGCCGCGTCTGTAGCAACGGCCCATACGTCCTGGCAATGCGCAGTATCCGTAATTAAAGGAAGCCCCGACCATGTAGTTCCATCCCATTTCTCCACAAAACCAAAACCGAACGAATGGGTGGCATTACCGCAGCCCGCATATATATTGCCCTGGCCATCTATCGCTAAACCCAAAATATACGAATCGTAATATATAGCGCTATTGCCTTGCCCTAATATCGTATATGTCTGTGCAGCACAGCCCAGGGCAACCAACGAAAGAAAAGCGTGGAGAATTATCTTTTTCATATCCGCAGTTTTGAAATTTAGAGAAAGATAGGGATTTCGTTGTGAATTAGGATGCAGTGGTTGTTGCCGGTTAACTACAAACAGTACTTAAGCAAAGAAGTTTCGAGGTCCATCTGTCCCACACTGTCCCAAGGGTATTCTGCATTTATCCCCCCTGGGTTAAGAGCGGTCCAATGAGTCGAGTACCTATAGCGGACATAACAGCAAGGCCTACGTATAAAGAACAACGATAAAAGAGTTAGAGAAAAAATGAAAGGTCAGAACTGGGCCCTTCGGTGAAACAGGATACAGAAATACGCAGAAAAATATAAATTGTATAATTCCGGCTTGTTAAAATGTTTCATTCTGCAACAAAAAGTACGCGTAATTGTTTTTTACATATATGCGTTGTTTTTTCCGACACCCTTGGTAAATATTCGTACATTAGAAATAGTATTCGGCATAATGGTAATTTAAAGTAACTAAATGAAAGCCCCCCAGCTCTTCTCGTGGTTCCGTAATATCAGTATTTCGCGGAAGCTCTACTTTACTGTGGGCTTAATGGCCTTACTAATATGTCTCGAACTTTTCACCCTCTTCTTTTCTATCAAAACACTATCATCTGTTAGGGCTTATGTAGGCGGCGAAGGACTATGGTCGAAGGCGCAGAAGGACGGAATTTACCAGTTGCTCAAATACGGCAGCAGTCGCAATGAAGATGACTATAAGGACTTCCAGGAGTTTATGAAAGTGCCCCTGGGCGATGCCAAAACATTGGCAACACTCAGTACTAAGCACCCGGATATGGAGATAGCCCGCCAGGGATTTATTGAAGGCCGCAACCATCCCGATGATGTGGATGGGATGATCAATTTGTTCAGCCGTTTTAGCTGGGTATCGTACATACACAAGGCCATTGAAATTTGGGCGCAGGCCAGTCCAAACGCTGTTTTGCTGGTTGACCTGGGCGAAAAATTACATAATGAGATAAACGAACCAAGGCCCAGCCAGGAAAAAATTAATAGCCTGTTGCAGGACATACAACCCATTAATAAAAGAGTTACCGTTTTAGAGGATGATTTTTCCTATACCCTGGGTGAGGGCTCGCGTTGGTTGGAGGCGCTGGTGCTTAAATTGTTGTTTGCCATAGCGCTTACCGTAGAAATAACCGGTTTACTACTGGCCATTTCGGTTAGCCGCGGAATACAAAAGGGGCTAGCCGAAATAATTGCCTCGGCAAAATCGTTTGCATTGGGTAGCCTGGGTACAAGGGCCAGGGTTTTTTCGCAGGATGAGATTGGCAGCCTGGCACAATCGTTTAACCTGATGTCGGATAAGTTTGAGCACAAGATAAGCGAACTGCAAAGCGAGCAGAATAAGTTTAAGGGACTGCTTGAGTCGGCGCCGGATGCCATAGTGATAGTTGACGAAAACGGCGTAATTAAACTGATCAATACACAAACCGAAAACCTGTTTGGCTATAACCGGGATTTTTTGCTGGGACAGAATGTTGAAATACTGATACCCGAAAGATTTACCGACCATGTAAAGCACCGGAGCCAGTATTTCAGCAACCCCAAAACACGGGCCATGGGTGAAGGAATGCAGTTGTTTGGCAGAAAAAAAAGTAAGGAGGAATTTCCGATAGAAATAAGTTTAAGCCCTTTGGAAACCGAGGAGGGCTTGTTGGTATCGGCAGCTATACGCGATATCAGCGAACGGAAAAAAGCGGAAGCGAAACTAAGTGAGTACACTGCTGAACTGGAGATAAAGAATAAGGAGTTGGCGCAATTTGCCTACGTGGCATCGCACGATCTACAGGAACCTTTGCGCTCGGTTTCAAGCTTTATTGACCTGTTGAATAAGGAACACGGCGACCGGTATAATGAAACAGAGAAGCAGTACATGTCGTACATAGTTGACTCTGCCCACCGGATGAAAACGCTGATAAAAGCACTGTTGGATTATTCGCGTATTGGCCGTAACACACAGCTTGAAAGAGTGGATTGCAATGTGCTGGTAAACGAAGTAATTGAAGATCTTGACGCATCGATAAAAGCCAACAATGCCACTGTTAAAGTAGGTAAACTGCCCGTTATAATGGATTACCCTACCGATATAAAACTGTTGTTTCAAAACCTGATAGGTAATGCCATCAAATTCAGGGAGGTGGGCACTTCTCCCCTGGTAAATGTTATGTCCGAAAAACAAAATGGCTTTTGGAAGTTTTCAGTTAAA
>JAQBNQ010000139.1 GCA_028288545.1 Bacteroidota bacterium | reverse complement strand
TAAAAATATACATGTAGTTAAACGACAGGATATAACCTTATCTTGACTTAACAGTTAACTTGCCGATATTAAGCAGCAACCTTTTAAACTGAGGACCGTGATTACCCGGGTGCCCGTTCCGGAAACCATCGAAAAACATTTTGGTATATACCACTGCAAAAAGCGCGCAATTAATATGCCCGAATTTTTTGCCAGCATCCCACAATTCAACCGAAGTGGCGCCATTTTTTTTCATAGCATCGTAGGTGAGTATCGAATTATGAAAATCAACTTCTTCATCTTTATCGCAATAGCAAAGCTGCATGGGCATCTCGGGCTTCCAGTCAAAAACATTATTGACCCGCAGGTATTTTCTGAAACCCGAGTTTGAATCATTTTCGAAAGCTGTATAAAATTCAGGTTTTATCGTTTTAAAAATAGTATCCGGTAATAGCTTGTCAATCTCGTCAATCGGATAATCGCCATAAACCAAAGCCGGCAAAATAGAATCGTAGGGAGCATTTAAAATATTAGATAGTTGCTTAAAGTCGCCCGTACTTTCGATATAAGAAATAAGCAGCAGATATAAAAAGCCCGGAAACTCAAATTTGTTTTTACGACTGTCGAAAACGGTTTTCTCAACATTATATGGGCCCGACATAGGTGCCGAAGCTGTTACAGGTAAAGTGCTTTTGTATTTTTTTTGTAGCAGTTGCGTTGTGGCCATAGCCGCATGGCCACCTTGCGAGTAACCGGTTATAAAAAGCTGCTTGTTTGTTTTTACTTTTAATTGCGTCAGTAATTTTTTACAGGCAATCAGCATATCCACCGTTGCCTGGGCTTCGGTTGCAGCGTTCAGGTAAAGTTGATTGCGCTCGCCTTTGCCCAAACCCACGTAGTCCGGCAATACCACTATGTATCCTTCAGTCGAAAATGCAAGTCCGATAGACTGCTCATCAGTAAAATCGCAGCTGCGGTCGCGGCACATTTCGGTACCGTGGTTATAAACCATCAAAGGCAGGGAATCGGGACTTCCTACCGGCACGTACAGCAGGCCGGAAGCTTTTACAATACTCTTGTCGGCGTAGGTAGTTTGATAAACAACCTCATAAATATTAAGGCCGTTTACCACGGGCAATACCACTTTAGGTATATGATGCAGTTTAAAAAATGCCTTTAACTCTTCTATTGGAAAGGTTTTTACCAGTGTGTACTCCACCAGTTCGCCATTAGCGGCATTTGCTGCTTTTGCAGTGTTACAAAAACCTCCTACAACTACTATCAATAAAAGAAGAGGAAAACGTAAAATAGAATTACATGATTGCACGGTTACAAAAATTAAGGCAGCGAAATTACGCAAACAAGCGGGCAACGTAACTATACTTTTGATTTTTTGTCAAAAAACGATGGGATGGGAATAACCGGATATAATATAAATAGTTACATTTAAAAAACGAAACTAAAGTTTATGAAAACGGACTACTCTAAACTTTCGCTTTTCGGTCTTTTGAGTCTTATGCTTTTTGCTGCCGGTATTCATGCGCAAAGTACAGACCAGGCCAGAACTGCTGAAGCCAATTTTTTTGATGACAAGGTATCTGTTAGTGTTCCTGGTGGGTGGATGGTAGATAACCATTACAAATTCCGCCGTATGGGTATTTGGCAAAACAATGCTGACTCAGCCGCAAAAGAAGCAGCTATAATGGTAAGCCTAACCAGCAAAACCAACGTTAACATTACCAACGAAATGACGCACGATTTTGAAGCAATGCGCTTCATTTATCCATCAGCTACCCGCGGCACTTTTAAGGCAGACCACCCTTTTTATACGGTATATTCTGTGGCTATAAGCAGCGAAGATAAAATACGCAAGATTGATGTTTACCTGGATCCCGGTAAAGAGTCTAACTACTTTGTGCATCTATCCATGGAGTACACTAAACGCGCAGCCTCTAAAGAGGAACTGGCAGCTTTTTTAAGTGTTATCAAATCCGCAACTATCGGAAGATAGGTTTTGCTGTTACTTACTTACCTGTGCTATTGTGCGTGTAATTTGTTTGCGGTGCCTCTTAAAGTGAAAGTTGAAGAACTCAACCATTTGAAAAACATTCATTTTACCCGCCACCGCGTGTTTCCAAATATCCTTTTGCAGATCCTTTGCCGGTAACTTGCTCAATAGCTGAAATAAATCGTGGCGTATTTGCTCCCACTTGGTTTCAAGGTCATTAAGAGAAACAAAATCTGCAGGAGGATTGAGTAAAGCGGGTGATTTAAATTTTACCGGTACCGAAAACATGGCCTTGGTTATAAATAAGCGCCATTTGCCTGTAAGTCCTGCATTTTTAGATTTAGAAGTATCCTGGGTTTTCTTTTGCAGGTATTTTAAAGATAATTCCTCCGAGGCCATTAAGTGTTCAATGACCTGCACCACGCTCCAGGCTTGGGGTGATGGCTTTTTATTCAAAATATCATCGGGGTATTTCTTCAGGTTGTTCAGCAAATTTTTTCTACTTGCTTCAATAACGCCATATTTCGCCTCAAATATTTTTTCCATAATGCCTCATTTTTAGTAAAGTAATGTCTTCTTCATCTAACTGCGTTTGAAACTGCGCTAGTTGGGGTCAAACTCCTTTCGGCTTTTAGGTTTGCGGTCTATTTGCCAGTTAAAATCTTTCAGTTTAAACTGGTCGGGCACCATCATTTTTATAGGAGTAAAAACCGCATCGGGCTTTTTAAGAAAAACAATGCGGTCTATTTTTTTATCCTTAAAATAAATGCCAATGTTGGTTGATGTAGCCCGGTTGCTACCCAGGTATTTATTTTTATCGTCCTTGCCAAAATAGAGGCTTTCGGCATTGCCGATAACATCCATTTTGCGCAACTCATTATCCTGAAAGTGGCCGAAAATATTAATGCCCTTTATCTGGTCGAAATATTTAGTGCCTGCGGGCGAAATGATAAAACCCGATTTATAAATACTGAACTTGTCGGCCTTTTTATTTTTTGTGTACAGGTAAAGCGTATCGCCACTCATTTGCACCTCTTCATTCCACATCACCGGTTTGTAATACATCCGGAAAATCGAATCCTTAAATGAGTAATACATGGAATCGGATACTCCCTGCATATCCTTCATGTACATACGCACTTTGTGGTATGCAAAGAAATTACGGACGGTATCGGTTTCTGAAGTGGTCATGGATTTTAAGGTGTCGGCATTCAGAAAAAGAGAATCCTTATCCATCTTATATATAAGCAATGGCTTTTGAGTAGCCATAATATATTGCTGCACATCAAAATACTCGCCGTAGTGACCGAATATTTCTGTTTCCATGCTTGAATCAACCCACTGAAAAAGTCCGATGGCCTTTCCGAATCCACGGAAACGTTCGTAGTACAGGCTATCTGCCAATAAACGTTGCGGTGGATTAACTACCACCGTGTTTTTGCCGAACGAAGAAACATCGGCCTTACTATCGTACCAACCGTTATTACATAATATACGACTGCCCTTATTGATGATAATGGTGTTGCCGTAAAAAGTAGAGATTTTGGTATTAACGTTATACTTCAGTGTATCGGAAGTGAGCGTGTAATTAGGGTCGGTGATCTTTACATCGCCCTGAAAATATGCATCCGAAAATTTGCTGTAGTAATATCCCTTTTTGCTAACGATGACTGTGGAGTCTTTCAGCACCCTGCCTTTATCCAGGTAATATGATACTTTTTCTTTGGTATCGTAAAACAGTTCCTCGGTATAAAGTATCATTTTAGAATCGCTTAGTTTTGCATCGCCCTGCAGCTTTGCAAATTTTTTATTGGCGTCGTATTTAAGGTAGCGGGAATACGCGTTTACCGTATCCTGGTTAATGTGTACCCGGCCCCAGGCATCAACCGAGTTGGTTTCTTTATCCAGGTTAGCACTATCGCACCACATTAATACAGCGCCCTGCTTTAACTCCACATTGCCCACCAGCTTTGTAATTTTTTTTCCATCCACTTCCTGAAATTTCAACAGGTCGGAACTAATGATCTCTACTTCTTTTTTCTGTGTGGTATCGGTAGGTGCGGGTGACTGAGACGCAGGTACATTAACTGTTGAATGCGGCTGCTGGGATGTGGCCGTAATGGAATACAGCAGGGCAAAATACAAAATGGTTATCCTGCCGCTTAAAAAATTTAAGTTGGTCAGGATATTATAGATGCCCGGAATAGGAATTGATTTAAGCACAAAAACAAAGTTGCGGAAAACTATAACGTTAGGCGTGAGTTTTAACTATAATAGCCACAGATTAATACAAAATATCAAGGGTTACAAAAGCCATTGAACGGTTATTTGGACATTTCATTGTCCCGCTGCACTCTACGCTGTTCGGCTTTTTTGCTTCCCAAAACGTTGATACTAACGTAGCGGTATGGCCGGGCTTTTACATCTTTCAGTAAGCTGTTCATGTTGCCAATGGTAGAGTCAACCTTGCTGTACAGGTCATCGCTTTTTACAAGTTTACCCAGGGTTCCTTTTCCCTCATTCACACTATTTAATATCGTTTTTAACTGGGTAATGGTACCATTCAAATTCTCAATGGTTTGCTTAATGTTGGCTTGCTGCAGCGAATCGGAAACACTGCTGGCATTTTTAACCAGCACAGTTATTTCGCCATTGTTCTTTTCAATATTAGCCGTTATGCTCTCCAGGTTTTTAATGGTAAGCTGAAGCGTTTGCTGGTTCTGCCCAAGTATGGTATCCACCTTTGTAATAGCATCGTTCGCCTTGGCAATGGTGGTGAAAATACTTTTTGGGTTATTGACATCAAACAAAATGCGGATACCTGCAATGGTGGAATCAATGGCCGGAAGCATATCCTTTACCATGATCATAATGGGGTCTATCTGAGAGCCGAGTTGTTCGGTTAAGTCCTTCTTAAAATAAGTACTAATTGTGTCTCCATCCTGCATAAACTCGGTGGATTTACCAAAAACGAGCCTTACCTTTTTGCTACCCAAAAAGTCGGTTGAAACCAATAAAGCCACGGTGCTGTCGCTTTTAGGCACATTTACGTTCTTATCCAGGTCAAGCTCAACCACAATTTTGCCATTCTCCGGGTTTCTTTCCATAGGGCCTACACGGCCAATGGGGAATCCATTGATTTCTACGAGGTTAGATTTATAAAGACCATCTACCCTCTCGTAAATGGCGTAGTACTTATTTTTTCGCTGAAAAAGGTTAATGCCCTTTAGGAAATAAAATCCGAGGACAAAGATTGCAATAGTAATGGCGGTAAAAATTCCCACCTTGGCCTGGTTGGTCACTCAGATAAATTTTTCCAAAAATATACTTTTGAAAGAGAAATCAAAACAAATAGTAATAATGCGAGGGAATGCGGAGTGAAAGGAATTCGGAATGCGGAGTGCGGAATGAAAGGGAGTGCGGAATTCGGAATGAAAAAGAATGCGAAGAAGGGCAAAAAACCTTTGCGGTTCTTTGCGAAAACCTTTGCGGCCTTGGCGTGAACCGGCATTTTGGGGTTATTGCTTTATCACCTCGCGCACCAATCTTTCCGCATCCACCACCACACTAACAAAATAAACCCCATTAGGCAGGCTGCCTACATTGTGTCACTCTTTAATAACCTCTCTGGTTACTGTTTCGCCACCAGCATTTACTATTACAAAATATATACCGGCAGGTAAATAGCTTAAATCAAGCATTTTGGTGTAGTTGGGGCTTAGGTTGTTTTCTTGTTGGGTATAAATTATTTGGCCAAGGGGGTTGGTTATGGTAAAGGTGGCTTGCTTCAAGTCTTCTTTTTGGATGGATATGGCGATATCGGAGGTGAAGGGGTTGGGGTAGATGGAGAGTCGAACAGAATCGGTGATAGGTAAAATTGCCGACTGTGATATTGGGATAACGTGGGGCGCAAACAGCTGACCCGATGATCGGTGGGCGCGCAAAAAGGCCTGGCAAGATGCTCCTGCGTGAACGGAAAGGCGGGGTGAGCGGCATACCATAGTATTTCTACTTTTTTGCATGATATTTATTTTTAATGCGTTAGATGTGCAATAGATTGGTTATCAACTATTTATAACATGGGGGAAAAAGGTATTTCTATTTGTATCTATTAATAGAAATAGCCGGCCTCTAAATCCCAGAAGGGGACTTTAAAGGCAAACAGCCGGATACTGGTTGATGATGATACAATATGTATCATTGGCAGAAACGCGGTCTGGCTTATCTCTGAAAAGCCTTCATCTCTTCAGGCCCCATGCGGCTGCCATTTTTAAAACCAACTATAAAGGCATCGCGGTAACCGTTGTTAACGGCCTCTTCAACCTTTCGTTTAGCTTCGGAGAAACTCTTTACGGTGCAGGAGTAATAACGTACCAGGCCATTAGGAGCATCTTCCTTAGATATATTCGGGAATTGCCTTGAAGCCTTTGCATAATCCTTAAAACTTCCTTTTAAGGCGATGATCTGTACTTTGAAAACAGTGCCTTCAGAACTGGTTGCAGTAGCAGTTTGAGGTTCGGTTATCTTTGGCTTAACAGTTTTTACAGGCTTTTCCTCTGCAACAGGTTTTGTTTCAGTCTTTTTTTCTACCACTGGTTTGGTCTCAGATTTAACAGGCTTAACCGTTTTAGGTTCTTCTACAACAACTGCTTTCTCTTCAGCTTGTTTGCTAGCAGCTTTTGGTTCTGTCTTGGTTTCGGTTTTTGATGTAGTTTTTGCGGTGGTCTTTTCTTCTGTCTTTGTAACGGGCACTACTTCTGTTTTTACCGGTTCTCCGGGGTTGTTATCTTCAATTACTGTAGTTGAGTTATCTGTTGAAGAAGCAGTTTCAACCGGCTTTTCAGTTTTGGTTTTAGCAGTTTCTTTAACCGGTTTGGTCTCTTCAACTTTTGGCTCCTCTTTTACTTCTTTAACAGGTTGTGTAGGTGTACTGCTTTCAGTAGTTTTTACTGAAGTTCCTCCACCGCTGCTGTTTTCAATTGGCTTTTTAATTCTCCGGCCACTAAGTGTTACAGTCGCAGGGTCGGTTGTTGTGGAGGTTGCGACTGGTTGCATAGTTGCCACTGGTTGAGTTGATGTAGAGGCCTCGGTTGTTTTGGTAGTGGTTGTAGTGGTAGTTTTAGTTGTGGTGCTTCCATCTTTCTTGGACACCGTTTCATCTTTTTTGGTTACTACTTCGTCCTTCTTTAAAACCGTTTCATCTTTTTTAACAGCACCTTCTTTAGGGGCGGCTGCGCCATCTATGCCCATTTCTACTTGTTCCTTTTTGTAGCCTGGTTTGTGCATGGAACTATCATTGGCGGCATCTTCCTGCGCTTTTTTCTTGGCTTGCTCATATGCAAATTGTTCGCCTTCGCTGTTTTCTATCTGAAATTTATATTCCTTAAAAGCTTTAAAAAGCGAGTTAGCTATCAGGTCCTGTCCCTTGGCCGAATTCAGGAATTTCTCTTCGTCGGGGTTGGAGATAAATCCAATTTCGGAAAGTAAGCTGGGCATAGTGGTTTTATAAATAACATAGAAGCCGGCCTGTTTAACACCAAGGCTTTTTCTTTTTGCTGAGGTTTCGAACTGGCTTTCAATTTTAGAGGCCATATCAATACTCTGATCCAAAAAAGCATTTTGCTTCATGCTCATCATTATATGTCCCTGCGGAGTGTTAGGATCAAAGTCGTAGTTTTTATCCCTGTCATCCTCCATTAAGATAACAGCGTTTTCGCGCTTGGCTACTTCAAGGTTGGCTTCGGTTCTGTGCAATCCTAGTACATAAGTGCTGGTACCATAGGTGCCGGAGCTGGTGGATGAATTGCAATGTATTGCCATAAACAGGTCGGCCTTGGCCTGGTTGGCAATATCAGCCCGCTCGTGCAACTCAATAAACACATCCGTTTTGCGGGTGTAAATGATCTTAACATCCGGAAAATTCTTTTGTACCAGGTCCCCCAATTTAAGTGCCACCGAAAGAGCAACATCCTTTTCGTTGGTTTTACCGGGGCCAATGGCACCGGGATCTTTACCGCCGTGGCCGGCATCAATAACAATTGTTTTAATTGCAAAACCATTGCCTGCAAACGCGGCTGCGGATACAAACAAGTACACTACGAACAATATGCGTTTAAATCTCACGTTTTGGATTTTTTAGTTTTGACGCGTAATGAAATAAATTCCATTATCAGTACGGTGTCCTATTCTGTTTTAAATTTGCGGCTTGAATTTAACAAACCAAACATTCCTTTACCCTATCTTTCAGAGATTGCCTCTTTCGTTATACATAACAGTATTATTGAGTGCAGCCTCCTCTTTTATATATGCCTCGCCTCAGGCAAATAAAAGCAATAATATAATTATTACGGATAGCTTACCACAAAAAAACGCCGGGGGGACGGTCGATTCCTTGCTAAAAACCTCAGATTCCACCCATGTTGTCGATTCTTTTACCGTTGTTACTGACACCATCCACAAAAACGATACGGTTAGCGCAGACGACCAGGGTGACATTAAAGATATTATCAAATATAGTGCTGATGACTCAATTGTGTATGACATGAGCACAAAAAAAATGTTTCTATATAATAAGGTTGATATGAAATATCAAAAGATAACCCTGACTGCCAACCGGGTTGATTTTGACTGGACCACCTTTACCATGGGCGCACGTGGAACTCCGGATAGTTCCGGCAAAGCATCGGGCAACCCGGTTTTTTCGGATGATGGAAAGGAGTTTAAGGCGGATTCGATGTTGTATAATTTTAAAACAAAGAAGGGATTGGTATATCATGTAATAACCAAGGAAGGCGAGGCCTACCTACATACCGAAATTGCGAAGAAGAATGAGTTTGATGAAATGTATGGCCAGGGTGCCGAATACACCACCTGCGATCTGGAGCATCCTCACTTTTATTTTAAAGCTAAAAAGGTAAAAATTGTACCCGATAAGGTAATGGTAACCGGGCCACTCAATTTATGGATTGGCGATGTGCCTACACCTATATACCTGCCCTTTGCAATCATCCCGGTAAAACAGGGTAAGCGCTCGGGCATAGTAATACCGGAATACGGAAGCGACCCCGTGCTTGGTTTCTTTTTAAGGAATGGAGGTTATTATTGGGGCGTAAACGATTACGTTGGAATGAAGTTTACGGGCATGATCTCTACCAACGGAACTTACGGTATAGGCGTTAATACGCAATATGCACTGCGCTATAAATTTAATGGCTCACTGGCTTTTAGCTATACCCGCAGTCGCCCGCAGGACCCTGATGTACCGGATGCTAAACTTCAAAACAGCAACGCCTTTAGTTTAAACTGGACCCACACACAGGATCCGCGCTCTTTGCCTAATTCAACTTTTGGGGCTAATGTGGCCATACAGTCGTCCAACTTTTATAATGTCAACCGCGTAACCGATACCCGTTTGCTTACACCTGCACTTAGTTCTACCGTTAACTTTTCGCAGGCGTTCCCGGGTACTCCTTTAAGCCTTTCAGTTAACCTGCGCCATGCTCAAAACTTAACTAACGGAACCATTGATTTTACCATGCCTACATTCCGTTTATCTATGTCGCGTGTTTCTCCTTTTAAAAGCAAAATAAAAAGTGACAAACCTAAATGGTTCGAAAGCATAGGCATGACCTACTCTTTCGAATTCCAAAACCACCTTAGCACTTACGATTCGTTGCTTACCCGTGCGGAGACGCTTAAGCAATTTAATTTTGGCTTTAACCAAAGCTTTACAATCGACGCCCCAATCCGGGTATTTAAATATTTCAACCTAACGCCATCCTTCTCATACCAGGAACGTACCTACTTTAAAGGCACCAACGATAGCTGGGACCCCGATACCGTGTTTGTTATTAACGGAGGCTATATTGATACTGTTCGCGGACGTATAAAGAGTGATACTGTTTGGCGTTTTAATTCTTCACGCACTTTTACAGCCTCACTTGCATTTGGCACTAAGGTAATAGGGATATATAAATTTAAAGGCGAAGGACTGAAAGCAATAAAACACGTTTTTACTCCAACTATCGCACTTAATTACAACCCTGATTTCAGCAGCCCGATGTGGGGTTATTACGGCTCGGTACAAAGTGACGCATTGGGCCATGTTGTGCGTTACTCGCGACTCGACCCCGGCGCCATATACGGGGTGCCCGGGCCGGGGCGCGTAGGTTCACTTACCTGGAACCTGGCCAATAATCTGGAGATGAAAACTTATTCGAAAAAGGATTCAGTTAACCACGAAAAGAAATTGGGACTTCTCGACCAGGTCGGCCTAAGCGGCGGTTATAATTTTGCCGCCGACTCAATGCGTTTGCAGCCGTTCAATCTTACCATCGTTTCTGCGCGGTTATTTAACCTCATCAATCTTAATTTCAATTCTGTTTTCGACCCCTATGCTACCGATTCATTCAATAACCGGATCAATACTTTTGAATGGACCAAACAACATAAACTGCTGCGCTTTGCACAGGCCAACATAAGCGCCAGTATAGCCCTGCACTCAAAACCCAAACCGGTGGCTGCCAATGCCGAACCGCTTCCTAAATATGTTGGCGATTATGTGTCTTACAGTCCCGACCAGATATATCATTTCGATATACCCTGGAACATCAGTGTCAATTATAACTTCAATATTTCACGCGGTACTTATCTTAATCCTGACACTATCATTAAGATACAATCACTCAGTTTGCGGGCCGACTTTAATCTAACCCCGCATTGGAAAGTCGCAGTCTCCACCGGTTTTGACATTTCGCGCAGGCAACTTACGCTTACCAATGTAACTGTAATACGCGACCTGCACTGCTGGGAACTTACTTTCAACTGGTCACCTTTATTGCAAAATACCATTGGTGGACAATTCAGCATTATACTTCAGCCTAAGTCGGCAACCCTTAAAGATTTGAAAGTTCAGAAAAAGAGCGGTCTTGGTGGATTGGGCGGTGTAGGAGGAAGTTCCGGACAACTGTACTAGATGTAGGGGCAAACCCATGTGTCTGCCCTTGAGAATCACGCGTCTGCCTCAAGGATTTGGATATTGGTAAAAACAAAAAAGATGAAAGCAACAGTAATTACAATTGGTGATGAAATTCTGATAGGCCAGATCATTGACACCAACAGCGCCTGGATAGGCCAGCAGTTTAATGAGTTTGGTGTAAAAATTCACGAGATAATCAGTTGCGGAGATGATGCAACGCAAATAACGCAGGCGCTTGACAGGGCTAAATCAACTTCGCAAATTGTTTTAATGACCGGTGGCCTCGGACCAACAAAAGATGACATCACTAAAAAAACTTTGGTTGATTATTTCAATACAGAATTGGAATTGAATGAAGAAGTGTGGGCCAAAATGAAACAGTTTTTCGAAAAACGCGGCCTCGCTGTTTTAGAAATGAACCGCTCGCAGGCCATGATACCAAAAGCCAGTACCATGTTGCCCAACTTGAAAGGAACAGCGCAGGGAATGTGGTTTGACATAGATGGCGTTGTCTTTATTTCAATGCCCGGCGTTCCGCACGAAATGAAACACCTGATGGAAACGCAGGTGATACCAAGACTGAAGCAGAAATTCACTTTTCCAAAAATCATCCATTCCACATTAAGTGTTGCCGGAGCCGGTGAATCGGTAATAGCCAATATGCTGAAGGAATTTGAAGAACAGATTCCCGCCAGTATTAAACTGGCCTATTTGCCCGAGTTTGGAGTAGTGCGCTTACGACTTACCGGTAGCGGCGAAGGTGAGGCGCTTAAAAAACAAATAGAAGAACAAAAGGCAAAAATAAAAGCTGCCTTAGGAAATTTTGTTTACAGCGATGCTGATGAAAAACTATATGTAACCATTGGCAAAATGCTGGTAGAAAAAAAGGCCACCATATCCTGTGCCGAAAGCTGCACCGGCGGACATATTTCGCACCTGCTTACTTCGATAGAGGGAAGCTCTGCCTATTTTGAGGGTAGTGTCATAGCATATTCATATGATGTTAAAGAAAAGCTGTTGGGCGTAACTCACAAAACACTTCAAACCTACGGAGCAGTAAGCAGCGAATGTGTTACCGAAATGCTGGACGGCCTTCTTAAAGCCACGGGGACCACATATGGCATTGCCATAACCGGCATTGCCGGCCCCGGCGGAGGCACCCCCGAAAAACCCGTTGGCACAGTTTGGATAGCCGTTGGCAGCCAGGAAAAAAAGCTGGTCAAAAAATTCCAATTCTTCACCACCCGCATGGAAAACATAAGGGTATTCAGCAACGCCGCGCTGAATATGTTGCGGTTATTTATTGCGGAATAGAACTTTTATCAGACGGCATTAATTCAGCTTCCTCAGCATTCATCATAATTCTATCATAATCATCATAATTAATCAGCCCGCCCGAATGACTGAAGTCATTCAGTCGGGCGGGCGTTCCATTACATTGCCTTAAGGCTGTTTGTCTTTCTCCCCAATCCCTTTATTTTTACACTGAATTAAGAAACCGAAAAATGGCCAAATTTGAATTGATTATGCCCAAAATGGGCGAAAGCATTACCGAAGCAACCATTTTAAAATGGTTGAAAAAAGAAGGTGATGTTGTGAAGCTGGATGAAGCCGTTTTAGAAATAGCTACAGATAAAGTTGACTCCGAAGTTCCCTCACCAGTTGCAGGAGTAGTTCAAAAATTGCTTTACAAAGAAGGTGAGGTAGTGGCTGTAGGGCAGATTGTTGCTGTGCTTGAAACTGAAGCTGCTGTTGCTTCATCATTGCCTAAAACTCTGGCAGTTACAAAACCTGAAACCGTTGTTGCATCAGCAAAAGCAGAGGTTAAGAAAACTACCGTAGCAACCCAAATACCAAATCATAGCGATAGGTTTTATTCGCCTTTAGTGCTAAACATTGCAAGGCAGGAAGGCATATCTATGAATGAGTTGGAATCTCTTGCAGGTACAGGTGCAGAGGGCCGTGTAACTAAAAAAGATATACTGGCTTACGTACAAAACCGCGGCGCAGTGCAACCACAGGTGCAGGAAGTAAAACAAGTTGTTGAACAGCCAAAAACCGAAACCACCAATATTGCGGCCACTAAATCATATTCGGGCAACGTAGAGATCATTGAAATGGACCGGATGCGCCGGCTTATTGCCGATAACATGGTGAAGAGCAAACAAACCTCCGCCCATGTTACCTCCTTTGTTGAAGCCGATGTAACCAACATCGTTTTATGGCGCAATAAAGTGAAGAAGAAATTTCAGGAGTTGTATGGAGAGAATATCACCTTCACCCCTATTTTTATTGAAGCCGTTTGCAGGGCCTTGCGCGATTTCCCTTTAGTTAACTCATCGGTTGATGGAAGCAATATCATTATGCGTAAGGACATTAACGTAGGTATGGCAGCAGCTTTGCCTTCAGGTAACCTCATAGTACCGGTCATCAAAAATGCCGATACACTGAACATGGTTGGCCTGGCAAAAAAGGTAAACGACCTTGCCAATCGCGCCCGCCAGGGAAAACTAAAAGCCGACGAAATTGAAGGCGGCACTTACACCGTTTCAAACGTAGGTACCTTTGGCAATGTAATGGGTACTCCTATTATTCTTCAGCCACAGGTAGCAATCCTGGCAACCGGTGTTATCAAAAAGAAACCTGTTGTTATCGAAACACCTGCCGGTGACACCATTGGTATCCGTCACATGATGTTTCTGAGCCACAGCTACGATCACCGCATTGTTGACGGCGCCCTTGGCGGATCTTTCGTTCGTCGCGTAGCCGACTACCTCGAAAACTTCGACATGAACCGGGATATTTAAATATATCTCCGTTTTAATTTCGTCAACTCTATTTTGGATTTTAATCCGCGCAATCCTATAATCCGCAAAATCCGCGATTCGGACTAATTTAATCCGTGCAATCCCTTAATCCGCAAAATCCGCGATTCAGACTAATTTAATCCGCGCAATCCCGTAATCCGCAAAATCCGCGATCTTCTTTACAAAAATTTATATCTTTCAACCGCTTAACCAAAACCCTGTCTATGAAATTAAGAGCTCTACTCTCTGCTATTTTCATTTTTACTTCAGCCCTCATCTTCGCCCAGGAAACTATTACCATTACAGGTAAAGTGCGCGACGAAAACAAGCAGCCATTACCCGGGGCCACTGTACTTGAAAAAGGAACAGCTAATGCCACCAGTACCGGTGCAGATGGAAGCTTCTCAATAGCCGTTTCAAAGGACGCTAAAACTCTTACTGTTAGTTATATAGGTTACATAAACCGCGAAATTGCCATCGACGCCGCAAAAGGAACTGTTGGCACTGTTGACTTGACCACTACCGATATTTCATTGAACCAGGTGGTGGTATCCGTATCGCGCAGAAAAGAAAAACTCCTTGATGCCCCGGCATCGATTTCAGTGGTAGGTAGAGAGCAATTGGAGTTAAATGTCGTAACTACTCCGGTGGATGAGTTAAAAGGAGTTGCAGGAGTTGATATTATGCGAACCGGTCTTATATCAAGTAACGTTACAGTGCGGGGCTTCAATGATATATTTTCTGGTTCAGTATTAAATGTAGTCGACAATCGTATCGCATCGGTACCTTCCTTACGGGTAAATGCCTACCAACTGGTGCCTACAAGTACTCTGGATTATGACAAAATCGAGGTAGTACGCGGCCCGGCTTCGGCGTTATATGGACCGAATGCAACCAGCGGCGTTATAGCAATTCAAACCAAAGACCCGCTTCAGCAAACTGATAAGTTTGAAACTACCATTGCTATGACCAGCGGCTTTACCGTTCTGGCAAGGCAATACAAGCAATACAATGGCAATAGTCCAATTTCGGGCAATATAGTAAACCCGGAATTTCGTCATTCAGGTAAGCTTTTAAATGGCAAATTCGGATACAAAATTTCTGCAGGATATTTTCAAGGCCAGGATTATCCGAATTATGATACTCGCGAACCATATCAAGGGGATAGTCTTGTATTTGGCAGTGTTCGGAACGGGCAATTATTTCAGGCAGATACTTTAGGAGTGAGTATTGTCGACACAAGCCATGTAGCAGGAGTGCATAAATATGATACAATTACAAAACTCGATATCAGAAAATTTAATAAGAATTTTTTTATTCGCAAATGGAATGCGGATGCCCGGATTGACATCCATCCTGTAAAAGATATTACCATTACCATAAATGGTGGTGTGTCAAGTTCTCACAATATCGAATTAACCGGCTTGGGCGCAGGGACCGCGGGTGGGGATAATGGAGGATGGATATACTGGTATCTTCAAACCCGATTTAAATGGAAAAATCTCTTTATTCAATATTTCATTAACAGTAGTGATGCGGGCAATACATATCTTATCCCGCAACTTACTTCATCGGCCCGGCTTACATATGGCGAATCTTCTCCCCCAACTCCATATTCTGTGCAGTTACTTATTGACAAATCGAAAATCCATGTTTTACAAATTCAGCATTCATGGGCGCCGATTGAAAAACTTAATTTTGTTTACGGTGCAGATGCTCAATTCATACGACCTAATACCGAAGGTACCATCAATGGCCTGTACGAACCAATAGACGCTGTTAACACTGTGGGGGCGTATTTGCAAGGTGATTATGAACCATTGCACTGGCTCAAATTAGTAGCTGCAATTAGGGCTGATTATTCAAGTATCCTCAAAAACGTTGCTGCCAGCCCAAGAGCAGCTTTAGTATTTAAGGTTGCGGAAAATCAGGACATAAGGCTTACGTATAACCGGGCCTTCGATCAACCCACTACGCTGAATCAATTTCTTGATCTTGCGCAAACTCAACTTCCCAATGGCATGTACGCGAGGGGTATAGGCAATCCTTACGGATATAATTATAATTATGCACCGGATGGAACCGTTGAGTTTAAAACTGCTACTTGGGGCGGTGCGCAAAATAGCGGTCAGTGGGTTCCATACAATAGCACAGCAGCCAATGTGTCTTCAATGGACTCGTTGATGAAATTTATGACTGGAACATTTAACAAGAATCTGAACAACTATTCAGTCGCGCAAAGTCTGGTAAATGCTATTTTTCAGGGAATAAGCGGTCAGAACGGAACCGTAGCCAATGCTGACCACGTTGCCCTTAACCTCAATAATTTCGGTAGCACAAATAACTACCAGAGTAGTATTATATCCAATCCAACTGACATCAAAAATCTTAAAAAAATAAATAATCAATACACGCAAACTTTGGAACTTGGATATAAGGGGTTGCTATTCCATAAACTATCAATCCAGGTCGATGCCTATTGGACCAGGATTACGAATTATGTAAGTGCGTTAACCCCTGCCTCAGAAGCTGTTAATTTTAATAACTCCTTTTTGGGCCCGTATAACGCCACAGGGGCGTTATATAAAAATTTATATGCCAATGACAGTTCCTTAAATAAAATACTGATTAATGCCGGTTTGGACGGCCAATCTTCATTACAGAATTCTTCAATTACCCCATCTTTGAAAGGTAGCGTTTACGATGAGATAGTTGTATTGGTGTCTCAACTTCCTATTGGGGCTATCACTCCAAATAGCAAATATGTAAACTCAGATTATATTCTTACTTACGAAAATGTGGGAAAATTAGATGTTTTCGGGATTGACTTTGGGTTTCAATACAATGTGTTGGAAACCAACCGGCATAAAATTGTATTGGGGGGTAGTTTAAGTTACGTTGACAAAGATAAGTTTGTGGTAGGTAGTAATGATACTGTTTGGCTCAATGCGCCCCAAGTCAAAGCGTCTTTTAGTTTTAACCATACCTTACAGCAAAGTGGCTTTAGCTATGGCCTGAACTTCCGCTATCAACAGGGTTATTATGCCAGTTCATCCATCTATTTTGGCCAGGTTAAGCCGATGTATATTCTGGATGCACAACTCTCTTACAGGTTAAAGTGGTATAAAAAACTTCTATTATCTATTAACGTAAATAATGTGGCCAATTATCAATGGAGTGCCTTTCCGGGCGCTCCGTTAATGGGTACACAGTTTTATGCCCGCGCCCAGGTAACATTCTAATAAATTTTCCCTGTGTCCTTATCGAAACAGGATACTATTGGCTAAGTGAAAAAGATAACGTGATGATGAAAGCCTTACTTAAAATACTTGCAGTAGACGACCACCAGTTCTTTCTGAAGGGAATTTCAGAATGCTTTGGGGCCTTAGCCATCACCGAACAAGTTGACACCTGTAGCACTTACAAAAGCCTTCAGTTGAAATTACAGCAAGGGTTGCCCGACATTGTTTTTCTGGACCTTAACATGCCCGAACACGATGGGTTTTCTATCTGTCGTGAGATAAAACGCGACCACGAAAACGTTTTTGTGGCAATGCTTACCCAGTATGATTCTGAGAAGTTTGTAAATAAGGCCCGCCAATGCGGCGCCGGTGCCTATTTTATTAAAAACACCGAACCCGAAGTGTTTTCGCGGTTTCTCAGCAATTTTAAGGACGGCAAGATCAAAGATTTTTTTGTTCATATTCCCAGCACCGAAAAGAGTCCTGAATTTGAGGG
>JAQBNQ010000497.1 GCA_028288545.1 Bacteroidota bacterium | reverse complement strand
TTCGCTAATTATCACATTCTCTAATTCTTTACGTTCCCAAACACCTTCTTCAACAAATCGCTGGTACGTGCCAGGGGGTCTTTGCGGATGCTGGCTTCTTCTTTGGCTACCATAAAAAACAATCCGCCAATAGCTTTCCGGGTGGCGTATTCGGGTAGATCCGTTTCAACTTTGCTTACAAACGGCAGCTTATTATACTCGGTCATTACATCGGTCCAGTATTTTGTGGCACCGGTTTTATCCAAAGCATCTTTTATTGAAGGTTTAAAAGCACCCACAAGCTGATCGGTAGTAGTACGTTGCAAAAACTGAGTGGCTGCATCCTGCTGTTTATTGTTTACAATACCAATAGCATCGCTAACCGTCATTTGCTTAATGGCATTAATAAAAATAGCAGTGGCAGCCTTCGCAGCATTCTCGGCAGCATGATTCATAGAACTTACCACATTATCAATCATGTTTCCAAGACCTACACGGCGTAATGCATCTTCTACCTTTTGCGCCTCGGGAGGGAAAGGAATTTTTATCGAAGGATTTTTGAAATAGCCATCGGCCACCGAAACCTTATCCACTCCTTTGGTAATACCATTGCTTAGGGCTTCTTTAATAGCCCTCGCAGCTTCATCCTGCGTAAAACTTCCACCTGCACCCGGATTGACACCTCCTGATTTTTCCAGGTTCTTTAAAAATTGGGAGAAGGAAGCCGTTGAAACAATACTCAACAGAAAGAACAGCACCAGGTGTTTTGATTTCATAAGTAGCATTTAGCATTGTGGATTAAGATAAAACAGATACAAGTCAATTTCAGTGCCTAAAATACAAAACCGCCTGCAAATTAAATCCTATTAACAAAAAGGGCGGCGCTACCTTAGTTAAATCCCTTGTGCCTAAGCTGGGTAAATGCAAAAAGGCCAAACAATACAAGGCTAAATGCAGAAGCTATCATACCGGCATGGTAATATGGCGGGGAATAACTTAATATGATTTCATGATTGCCTTTGTTCAAAACAAAACCTATAAAACTATAGTTGCAAAGCACAGGCCTTACTTCTCTTCCGTCTATCTTAGCGCTCCAACCGGGGTCAAAGGGAATAGAAAAGAATAGAAATTCTTTTTTGCGGGAAGTGATTTTACCTGAAATCTGCTTTTGAGAGAATGAACTTATTTCGAAGGTATCTTCCTTGAGAGCCTTTATCAATTCCGGCATCTTTGTTGTGTCGTTATATGTAATGTCCGGGTATACCTTTTTTAAACCGCTTAGCTCGGTCGCATGGCGTATATCATCTACCACAAAGGCTTTGAGCAGTAAAGTGTCTTTATCAATGTATGCATTTTCCAGTTCGGATTCGGACACATAGTTTTTGTAAGTAATCCCCATTGGCAGAAAGAAATTATTACGGTAAATCACCACTCCGTTAATAACAGCGATTGAATCATAATCATTACACCAATCATTACATCCCGCCGTCATCAGTAAATATTTTGTGCTCACCAGGTTGCGCAATAAAGGATGTGCACCCAAACCATGAATCATACGGGTTTCCCATTCTTTATCACTACCTATCAAATTCATTTTTTGCAGAAATCTGACATAATATTTTTGATTGAAAGGATGGTAAGAAGATAAGCCATAGTAGCCTTGCAGCATTGAATGATTAAAAGTTTTAGAATCGCTTCCTTCCAGCGAATAATCGGCTCCTTTATGTAGCCTGTAAAATCCGCTGTCAATTCCATGAATAAATGCTACCGCTTCGCCCGTATGATCGTGGTATCCGGTAAGATCATCTAAATCTTCTTTCTTCAAAATTTTCCGTTCATGTAATGCACCCCAATTCATAAATACCAGTTCGGCAAATACAAAAACCGGCAATAAAATCACTGCTTTGCTATAAAACCGTGTACCTGCAACCATCAGTAATAGAACAGTTTCAAAGCACAGAAAAAAAGCTGCGATTGGTTGTAATTGATGATTGGAGATATCAATAACAAAAATGAATCCAAGCAGAACAGCAAGTGTAAACATTAGTAAAAGCCTGTTTATCTTTCTGTGCGATACAATAATGCTAAGGCCCCTTAATCCAAGTAATATCTGCAACACTACCAAAAGCAAGGAATATGTTCTGAAATAATCGCCCTGAAAAAACCAGAATGCCGATCTGAAAAAAGGGAATACAATGGGTATAAAAGCCAGGCACAAACAAGTAGCAGCAACTACTTTTTCCCTCCTGCCTGACAGCGAAAACAATTGTGGCAATAACAGAAGGGTGAATACGCTACAGTACTGCATCGGTGCTTCCAGGTAATTATTCCAGCCTTTAAAACTATCCCCTATCGGCCCTGCGTAACCAGCCATATCGTTCCCAATCAAACGGAGCAGGAAGGTTTTGAAATAAAAAAGAGACCCCGGACTAAAAACATGGGCGCTCATAAGGTCTGCAGCCACCGAATATCCACCGGTGCCGCGCGGACTTTCAAGCACTTGGTTAATATTACCTAACATTAGAAAAGAACCGAGTCCAAGCCCCAGGGCACCAGTCAAAATGTGTTTTACCAATATCGCCTTCACCTGGTTTTTAATCTTTGGATCCTGACTCAAGAGCATGTACATGAGCCAAAAAATCAAAACGAACAGGCAAAACGGCACCAATAAAATTGGATTGAAAGAGGCTATCAATGCAATGGCAACCGGAAACAATAGTGCGCTTTTTTTGTAGGCAATTAATGAACTTGCATATAACAATAAGGCCAGGTAAAGGCCTTCCGTTGTAAATATTACCCAGGTACTGCCAATAACCATAAAGCCTGAAAAAGCATATAGCATAGCACCGGTAATCGCCAAGTAGGCTTTTACCCCTATAGTGCGCAGAAAAAGAAAAAAGAAAATTCCGGCGAAAAATATTTTCAACAGCTGCGCATATACCAGCATCTCTGGTATATGCGCGGGCTTCACCAGGTATAAAACCCACGAAGGAACATCACCTAAATAAGCAGGAAAAACATTTTGCCCGAGGCCCTGGGCAAACGTCCAGGTGGGGATCCCTTCGTGCCGCAAATATTGAGAGTAGTTGTAGTAAGCAGGCCAATTAAATCTAATTGTATCTCCCCCAATATCAGAAAAGAGCATCACCTTGTCCGAAAAAATATATTGGCCGAACAAAATCAACAACATGGCTAACAGCAAGGAAGATAAAATAAAAACAGGCCTTGTTTCTATCAGTGTTTGCACATAAGAATAGTTCGGCTTAACGCTTGACCTTTGCTCCATTTCTGCAATTAATGGATGAGGAAACCCGAACTAATGCAGGATTATTCAACACCTAGGGCCTTAAGCGTTTCAACATTCAGGTTACCAACCGGCAACCCCTTATCCTGCTGAAATTTAATAAGCGCTTCTTTGGTTTTGCCTCCCATCTGGTTATCCATTGTGCCCGGGTCATAACCTTCGCGCTGCAGGGCTTGTTGTATAGATGCAATTTTTGCTTCGGTTACATTTTGCTCGCAGATGATTTCCTTCCACTCGTAACCACCACCTTTTTTAAGTAGTGTTTTCCTCATCACCGTTTTGTAGGTTGGTGGTATGTCGGTTTTAATTTCCTGCGCCGGTTCAACAATTTTTTTGCGCGGAACTACCTTGGTAATAGCCGGAATTATTTCCACCCTTTCCGATTCCCTTACTACCTCCACCTTACGCGGAACCTTCTCATATACTGCAGGGAAATCTTTCAACGACCATACTTCGCAATCTTTAGGGTTTGAGGAAAGGCAGTTTTTAACCGATTGTACTTTCACCCACTTTTGAGTGGCAGGTGTTACCAGCTTATCTTCCATCACAGTTTCGTATTGCGCCGGTATAATGGTGGTTCGTTTTCCTTCGGGAACCGCTATAACCGTATCATAAACAACAACAAACCTGGCAGCTATCCTTTCAATATTAACCGAAGCCGGCTTATCCAAAACCTGTTCTTCTTTAAAATCAAATTGGTCGGGTATAACGCAACGGGCGTAACAGTGGCCCGGTATAGCATTTGGCGGGTAATCAGGCACTGCCTCTTTATGGGTAACCACTTGTGGTTTGTCTTCTTCTTTCTTAACCGGTTTTGAAACTGAAGGTTGCTTCTCCTCCGTTTTCTTTAACGACATTGATTTAGGAAGTGTAAGTAAAGGCTGTGTTTCGCGCCTGGTTGTTTTTGCGCTATAAGGGCTTTCCCGGCCGTCGCCCACATCATGCTTTGTTACAGTGCTGGCTTTCTTTACTTCCTTTTTGGTTTCAGTCTTTCCATCGGGCGGAATATTAGGTGGTATCGGCACATTTTTCCCGCCATCCCATATCACTGCATTAGGGTCTTCCTTTTTATATTTCTCTAAGTTAGGATTGCCTGTATTGATAAATATCTGGGCCTTCAGCGAGGATGAAATTAAGATGGCAATAACTAATAAAAATGGCAATCTGTGCATAGCTGGTGTTTATATCCGGGCCTCAAATTTGATGCATATATACAAAAAGAGAGACAAAAGTTTTCAAAGCATTTACAAACAGTTTATAATTGCCGCGTTTCAAAAAATAAGCAGATGGAAAACAGGGCACAAATGCAGCAGCAAATTGAGAATGCATGGCTAAACCGCGAACTGATAAAAGAACAATCTACCCAAAACTGCATCAGGCAGGTGGTGGAGTTATTAGATAAAGGACAAATAAGAATTGCCGAACCTACTGCTAAGGGATGGCAAATTAACGAGTGGATAAAAAAAGCCGTGATCCTTTATTTTCCGATACAACAAATGGAAACCATCGAGGTAGGCCCGTTTGAGTTTCATGACAAAATACCTTTGAAAAGAAACTATAAAGAACTTGGTGTTAGAGTGGTGCCACACGCCATAGCCCGCCACGGAAGTTTTGTAGCTAAAGGAGTTATTATGATGCCTAGTTATGTAAACATAGGTGCGTATGTAGACGAAGGAACCATGGTAGACACCTGGGCCACCGTTGGTAGCTGCGCCCAAATAGGCAAACACGTGCACCTGAGCGGTGGTGTTGGTATTGGCGGAGTACTTGAACCCATACAGGCCGCACCAGTAATTATTGAAGACAATTGTTTCATCGGTTCGCGCTGTATAGTAGTAGAAGGTGTTCGTGTAGAGCGCGAAGCTGTACTAGGCGCTAACGTAGTACTAACCATGAGCACCAAGATCATCGACGTTACCAAAGCCGAGCCAATGGAATACAAAGGCCTTGTTCCCGCAAGATCGGTAGTTATACCCGGCAGCTACACCAAACAATTCCCCGCGGGAACCTACCAGGTACCCTGCGCATTGATCATAGGAACCCGCAAAGAATCAACCGACAAAAAGACTTCCCTCAACGACGCTTTACGCGAGCACAGTGTGGCTGTTTAATGCGATTAGCCGATTGCAAACAGATGTAGATTAATGATGTCTTGCCCAAAATCATGGTTGACACTCAAAAAAGTGTCAACCATGATTTTTAAGCTTAAGCATTTGATTATCATTAATATATACAGATGTGTCAACCATCGGTATTTTAAAAAAGTGTCAACCCATGGTCAACAATCGGTAATCCCACGGCAACCCTTTCCTTACCCCTCCCGTCATCCATACGTATATGACGTGCACCCATAAAATATAAAAATAATCCCTACGTTAGTTGTCGGTAAAACAAACAGCTTATGAAAAATCAAATCTTCAAATTGCTTTTTTATGTTTCGGCATTTTTTGTTTTTAGTACCGCCAACGCACAGGATAAAATTTACAAAAGCGATGGAACCGTTTACGACGGAAAGGTTACTGAAATAGGACCAACCCAAATACACTTCACGGTTCCCGGTGGGCCCGAATACACCCTTAACCAGCGCGATCTGGATTCTGTTGTTTACTCCAACGGCCGCCACGAAAAAATGGGTGCCACACTGCATAAAAAAAACCTGCACGAAAACATTCCCCAACTAAACACCTGGACCTTCGACGTTCTGGGCTTTGCTTTTTTATCTGTTAGCCAAAGCTACGAACGCAGGTTAAAGAACGGGAAGATCGGTTTCAGGGTGCCGCTTTATATAGGTTTTATTGGCGGCGGCCTTGCTGGCGTTGGCACCTTTCTGCCGGGCACCGGGGTTTATTATCCATATACTTCAACATACGCCACCAACGGCGCAGGTTATATCAACAACAATGGTTTTAGTATAGCCACCGGTTTCAACCCCAAATTTTATTTATTTAAACGCCGTATTATCCGCGTCTTCGCCGGACCGGAATTAGACCTCGGCTATTCAAGAATTACTGTCAATAATTATATTTACGATAACACTACCTACAACTACATTTATGGCCCCTCTCAAACTTATTACTGCGGTACTGCTGCCCTGCTGGCTTCGTTCGGTTTAAACATCAACCCCATTGATAAATTCAACATCACCATTCACGGCGCAGCCGGCGGCGGCGATGTTTTCGGCAGCCACAACCCCGTAGGCTGGACCGGGGTTTGGCAAATAGGGCTGTCCATGGGTACTAATTTTTGAGAAATATAGAACGCTTATCATCATTATTTTCATTATAAAAATGATCAATACAAATAATGATAATAATGAAAATCAGCGTTCCATTGCATTCGATATTATCCAAAATAAAAAACCCCAGCCATAAAGCCAGGGTTCCCTGTATTATCTAAAGTCTAGAATCTTGCATCTAGTATCTAGTCTATGTTAAAAATGAGAAATAATCTCATCAGCAAACTCGCTGCATTTTATTTCAGTGGCACCTTCCATTTGACGGGCAAAATCATAAGTAACATGTTTGCGGGCAATGGCTTCTTCAAGTCCGTGGTGAATTAGCTGTGCAGCCTTATCCCATCCAAGGTATTCGAACATCATAGCGCCAGAAAGAATCACCGAACCCGGGTTCACTTTATCCAACCCTGCGTATTTAGGAGCAGTACCGTGGGTAGCTTCAAAAAT
>JAQBNQ010000121.1 GCA_028288545.1 Bacteroidota bacterium | reverse complement strand
CAAAATCCACCCCTTTTTTATCATTGCGAACCATCCAGCGCAAGTACATATTGATACGTTTGCAGGTGGATTTACGAATGGGAGTAGCAATATGTTTTTTGGTGCGATGAGGCGCATCTTCCAGCGAGAAAAATAACTCATGAAAACCAGCCAGCCCAGCCTCAACCGTTTGCGACTTTTCTGAAAGTGAAGCAGTAAAGGCATCTTCCAGGCTATCGTGTTCTTTATAATAGTGTTTGAAGAATTCAATAAAGTATAAGGTGTCAGTAGCGTTGAAGGTGCGGTGCTTAAAGCCGGTAAACGGTTTCAGATCTTTTTCCTTATGGTTAAGGATGAAATCGTGGGGGCTACTATCCATTAGCTCAATTAGTTTGTTGGCCGAGTTGATAATGGATTTGCGATTACCCCAGGATAACATGGCCGTCCAGAAGGCCACTATTTCAATATCCTGCTTTTTGGAAAAGCGGTGGGGTATGGAAATGGGGTCGTTTTCGATAAAAGCCTCTGAATTATACTCAGCGAATTTTCTTTCCAGCAAGTCGTAAACATGCTGGCGGTTCATTTTGGTCTTCACGCCACAAAAGTACCGTTGTTGGGCGTCTTTTTAGCAGGAAAGTGAGGGTAATGAAAAAAGAAATGCGATGGTTTTAGGTCGTATTTGCCTTTTGTGTATATTACAACCGAAAGGTAAAAAAGGAGACCTTAACCGGGTGTGTATCAATTCATTTTCCGGTATATTTCCTGAAATATTATCTTTAAACTATTCTTCAACAAAATTTTGATTTATGGAATCAAGGAAAACCGGTAAGATACTTGCAGTAAGTATAGCGATGATGATGTTTTTACTTCAGGCTTCCGCACAAAATAAGGACATTGATAAAGGTAAAGAAGCACTTAGCAAAGCAATGGAGCAAAAGGATGCAGCTAAGCGCGGTGAAATGATAGGAAAGGCAAGAGAGTCTTTCCAAAAAGGTGGAATGAAGCCGCAGGAACAGGCAGTGTTGCTGGGCGATGCGTACTTAAGTAAGGGAGATTTACAGAATGCAGCGAGCAGCTATGGCTCTGCCAGCAAAGAGGATAAAAAAGAAGGATTGAAGAAGGTGGCGGATGCCTATGTTGAAACTGCCTTTAGCGGTGATGAAAAAGCAGAAACCAAAGCTGTAAATAAGGCCATGGATTATTACCGTAAAGCGGATGCTTTAAAAGAAGGTGCCCGTGGAATTGGCGACAAATATTATGCAAAAGGAGCCGCAGGTTACGGAAAGGCGCTGGACTATTATATTATAGGTGGAGCGGATGTAAAGGTAGAACAAATTGCTAAAGAATACTTTGACAAGGGAACCCCTGAAGATGTAAATAAGGCTGCCGAAGTTTACCTGAAGATGAAATCGCCAATTGGGTATAAAAAAGCGGGCGACATTTTTTTTGATGCCAAAGAATATGGCAAGGCAATTGACGCCTACCAGGCAGGTAATGTAGCTGAAGGAATTAAAAAATATGCCAACTACCTGTACTCGCAAAACCGCAGCGATGACGCTGATAACTTTATGGTAAAAATTGCCGAGATATTAGCTACCGAAAAAAATGACGAGGCCCTGGAGAAACTTGGCAGCGAATGTATTAGTAAAGGCAGCTACGCTTTGGCTTCGCGTGTTTATGATAAAGCAGGCAACTCTACTATGGCTGATAAGTGCCGTGGTTATGCTGAGTTGATTGCCTTTAATATTGACAGCGCCATCATATTTTTTACCGCCATTAACGATATGAACATGGTGAAAGTTATTACTGATAGCAGAAAACTTTTGCAACCATTAAAGGATGTAGCTGACAACTTTGACGAGATAATGAAAGCTGCACCTTTTGTTACTATGATAGTTGATAGCGTAACAGGTACAAGCACCCCATCATCTAAAGATCAGTCAACCCTGGAAGACTATTACAAATCAGTGCGCGACCAGATTGTAAAGAATGTTTTCGATGTATCAGCTAACATGCAAAAGCTAACAAACCCTGACCTGAAGAAAATGGCCAGCATCAGGTTTCTGCGTTATGGTGCTATCCGTAAAATACTTGACACCAATACTTTTGCAATCAAAAAGCAAAAGGCAGATGTAAAGGTGAAGGATGTAACGATGTAGTCATCCTTAAACTTAAATAGAAATGGCGCGAATCAATTCGCGCCATTTCTATTTAAGCCTGTTCCTTTGCCTTTAATCTGTGAATCCCCACCTGACCGGACGGGCAGGTGGGGCAATGAATTTTGTATTACGCTAAAGCCTGTCTCAAATCCTCAATCAAATCCTCAACGTCTTCAACGCCCACGCTTAATCTTAAAAGATTATCTACCACTCCCACTCTTTCTCGTTCAGCTTTTGGTACCGAAGCATGGGTCATGGTAGAGGGGTGATTGATCAATGATTCTACCCCGCCTAATGATTCAGCCAGTGAGAAGACTTTGAAGGAAGAAGCGATTTTAAAAGTGTCATCCAGCGTGGCGTTCTTTAAAACTATGGATATCATTCCTCCAAAATCCTTCATCTGTTTTTTAGCTATGCCATGGTTAGGGTGATCCTCAAAGCCCGGCCAATAAATTTTTTCTATACGTGGATGGGGCTTTAAATATTCAGCAATCTTTCTGCCGTTATAGCAGTGACGTTCCATTCTCAGGTGCAACGTTTTGATACCTCTTAATACAAGAAAGCAATCCATCGGACCGGGATTAGCGCCGCAACTGTTGAGTATAAAGTATAGTTGCTCGTGCAATTTATCATCGTTAACAACCAGGGCACCCATCACCACATCGCTGTGGCCGCCAAGGTATTTTGTAACAGAGTGCATTACAATATCAGCGCCCAGTAACAATGGATTTTGCAGATAGGGAGAAGCGAAGGTATTGTCTACAGCCAGCAGTATTTTGTTCTCTTTCGCAATTTTAGCGCAGGCTGCAATGTCCACTATCTGCATAGTTGGATTGGTAGGTGTTTCAATCCATATCAGTTTGGTTTTTTCATTCACCAGTTTGCTGATGTTGTTTACATCCGACATATTGATGAAGTGAAACTTAATGCCGTAGTTGGCAAAAATTTTAGTGAACATCCTGTACGAGCCTCCATACAGGTCATCGCCCGTAATTACCTCGTCGCCGGGTTGCAGTAGTTTTATAACTGCATCGGTGGCACCCATGCCACTGCTAAAACAGAGGCCGTGCTTACCTTCTTCCAAAGCAGCAATATTTTTTTCAAGCGCAACGCGGGTTGGGTTTTTGCCGCGGGCATATCCGTATCCTTTATTTTTTCCGGGAGATTCCTGCACATAAGTAGAGGTTTGATAAATAGGAGTCATAATGGCCCCTGTACTTGGGTCAGGCTCAAGGCCCGCATGTATTGCTTTGGTTCCGAATTTCATAGTAATGTCTTTAAATTGTTGGATGAAAATAGAAAAGAATTGGGTTTGCCGTTACTTGCGTTCACTTAGAAATTCGGATATTAATAGAACTTCGTAGTTTCATTGAACTAACCTGAACTATCTTTAGCAATGGATAAACGCTTTGAACCTTCATCAGCAAAAAAGATTTATTCCCGAAAGGGGATACGCGTTGCCACATTTTTAGGCGGGCCATTTTTGGGAGCGTATATGTTCGGTCACAATTTCAGAGTATTTGGGACACCTGAAAAGGCCAGGAAAGCCTGGCTGATGAGTCTGTTGGTTTTTATTGTGGTGTTTGGTTTTGGATATGTTGTGCTCAGCGATCCAAGGCCAGGGCACAAAATGCCGCCGTACTTAATTCTTTTGATTTATAGCGGACTGGTTTCTTTATTGGTGCGCGATTATGAGGGAGAAGAAATTGAACGGCATCTTAACCGCGGCGGGGACACTTACAGCGTTTTGAGAGTAATCGGCTTGATAATATTGAGCGCGGTCCTTACCTTGATCATACCTGTTGGATTTTTATTTTTAGTAATTGTTTGAAATGGCTATTTCATTAAGACACGCGGAATGGCTTTTACTCTATTAATCAAAACCCCAATGAAACAATTTTTGCTGTGCCTGTTGATTGCCTTTTCGCTATCCGGGTGTAACTTCCCTACTACCTTGCCAATATCAGATAGTGAAAAGCCCGCTGATAATTTCGCCCGGCATTTTTTTGATAATCTGATTAAGGCGCAAACCGATTCCTGCTTTGCAGCTATGCCGCCAGAGTCACAGACAAATTCAAATATGGGGTTAATTGTGGGGGCGTCTAAAGATTTGGCCGGCTGTACTATAAAAAAGTCCGTGGTGGTTGAAAACAAGGCAACTTATCTGTTATCCTCAGGCCCCAAAACTGCGGGATATAGTTTAAGCTACGAATATTATTTGGATAAGGATGGCAAGAGCCGGATAATATTATTTCAAACCCGGATAAAACAAAAAGAAGGGGCGTTTTATATGACCGGCTTTTCAGGGGGATATCTCACAACATCTTTGGAAGAATCTTCTGAATTTTCTTTAAAAAGTAAAGCCCCATTTCAATATGCTTTCTTAAGCCTGATTGTTGTGGTGATGGTTTTTATGTTGATCAGTTTGTTTTTTGTGCTATTCGGAAAAATGAGTGCTAAAAAGAAAATCACATGGACGTTGATTATACTTTTCGTCAACTTGCCCAGATTTTTAATTGACTGGAACACCGGTCACCTCGGTTTTCACATCCTGGCCATTAGCCTGATGGGTGTGGGTTTCATGAAGACCGCCCTTTACTCTGCCTGGACATTATATTTCAGTTTTCCGTTGGGAGCAGTGATATTTTGGTTTATGAAAAGAAGCTTATTAGAAAATGAAAATATTTCCCCAGGGCCAACAACTGAAAAGAGATTGGTTGGCGAACCGGAGGCACATGGCTCAATCCCTAATAGCTAAATTGTACGGCCTCTCAAAACAAATGACTAAACAACCCGTCCCTCAACTTCGGCTCAAACCAGGTTGATTTGGGAGGCATAATGTTGCCGCTATCTGCAATGTCTATTAGTTGTTTTAGCGAAACAGGATAAAGAGCAAACGCCAAACGCATTTCGCCGCTGTCTACTCTGCGTTCCAATTCTTTCAGGCCGCGGATACCGCCAACAAAATCTATCCGCTTGTCGGTGCGTTGGTCTTTTATGCCCAGTATCGGGTCGAGCAGGTTTTGTTGCAGGATGCTAACATCAAGCACTCCAATTGGGTCGTTGGTAAAAGTTCCACTTTTAGGTTGAAGTTGAAACCAGGCGCCATCTATATATAAGGAGATGCTGTGCAGTTCTGTCGGTTTGGGACTTGTAATTTTCTGAACGAAAAATTTTTCTCTCACCTTGTCAAAGAATTTTTCTGTTGTCAATTCATTCAGATCTTTTACTAGTCTGTTATAATCCATAATGGCCAACTGATCATCAGGAAAAAGTACAGAGAGAAAAAAATTGTACTCCTCATTGCCCGTATGGTTGGGATTATTGTCTCTCATGTTCTTGCCAACCCTGGCAGCGCTGGCGGTACGATGGTGCCCATCGGCAATATAAGTGGCTGGTATCTCTTTTTCAAAAATGCCGGTCAGGTTGTCGATAGTAGCCTTTTCGGTTACCAACCAAACCGTGTGCTGAATATTGTCAGATGAAGTAAAGTCATAAACAGGTTTTTGCTCTGTCACTATTTTGTTGACGACAGCATCTACCGACTTATTTTTAGGATAAGTAAGAAAAATAGGACCCACATGTGCCTGTAGCGTTTCCATGTGTTCAATCCTGTCTTGCTCTTTTTCGGGGCGGGTTAATTCGTGCTTTTTGATCACCCCCTTAAAGTAGTCCTCCACCGATGAACTGGCTACTAAACCAATTTGCCGCCTACCGTCCATTACCTGTGCGTATATATATAAGTATGGTTGCCCATCTTGTATCAGTACATTATCGGCAATCATTTTGTAAAAATTCTCCTTTGCTTTTTGATAAACAACGGGACTGTGCTCATCCACCCCTTCCGGAAAATCAATTTCGGCCCTGCTTACGTGCAAAAAGGTGTTGGGATTTCCTTTCGCCATTTCACGCGCTTCCTTAGTATTCATTACGTCATAGGGTAAACAGGCTACTTGTTCAGCCAACCCTTGCTTGGGACGAACACCTTTAAATGATTTTATAATTGCCATAGTCGAAAGTTTATCCAACGGAAATTAATACAATGGAACGCTGATTAATTATGATGATTATGATGAAAATTATGATCGATACAATGTATTACAATTCCGGCTTTATCATAACTAACCATAAAAATCATAACATATCAGCCTGCCCGTACCGTTCAGGCGGGCGTTCTATCCGCATTAATACTTTGGAGTAATACCCGTATTGTAAAACATAAAAGACCAAATATCAGTTTGCTCGTCAATAATTTTAGAGGTTGGTTTGCCTCCGCCATGCCCGGCTTTGCTATCAATGCGAATTAATGCAGGGTTCGGGCCTTTGCTTTTTTCCTGCAGGGTGGCAGCAAATTTAAATGAGTGGGCGGGCACTACCCTGTCGTCATGGTCGCCAGTGGTGATAAGTGTTGCCGGGTAATCACTCCTTTCTTTTATGTTATGAAGTGGAGAATAGCTCAACAGATTTTTAAAATCACCAGCGCTATCGCTTCTTCCGTATTCAACGGCCCAACCCCAGCCAACAGTAAATTTATGGTAGCGAAGCATATCCATAACTCCACTATCGGAAAAGCCACTTTGTAAAGTTCAGGCCTTTGGGTTATGCAGGCGCCTATTAATAAACCTCCGTTTGAGCGACCCATGATGGCCAGCTTTTCCGGAGAGGTGTACTTCTCTTTAATAAGGTATTCGGTTGCGGCGATAAAATCATCAAATACATTTTGCTTTTTAAGCAGCATTCCTGCTTTGTGCCATTTGTCGCCATATTCACCACCACCGCGCAAATTTGCCAGCGCATAAACTCCTCCGTTTTCAAGCAACATCAGGGTTGAAACATTAAAGCCGGGTTGCTGAGAAATATTGAATCCGCCGTAAGCATATAATAAGGTAGGATTGTTGCCATCCAGTTTAACCCCTTTTTTAGATACGATGAACATGGGGATAGAAGTACTGTCCTTGCTTTTATAAAACACCTGTTTTGTTTCATAATCATCCGGATTGAATTTTACGTTTGACTTGCGCCACACTTCGCTTTTGCCGGTGGCTATGTCATACTTATATATAGCAGGTGGGTAAGTGAAGGATGTAAAAGAGTAAAACAACACCTTGTCGTCAGCCTCTCCTCCAAGGCCGCCAGAGGTGCCAAGTGCGGGCAAAGTAATTTCATGCTCCAGCTTTCCGTTCATATCGTATTGATATATGCGGGTGGTTACATCCTTTAAGTAAGTGGTAAATATTTTCCCGCCGCCGGTGGATGAGCCTTCCAGCAGTTCGGGCTTTTCTGCAATCAGCCCGGTCCAGTTTTCGGGCTGTGGTTTTTTGGGATCGATTAAAACAATGCATTGGTTAGGTGCGCCATTGTCGGTTTGTACTATTAGTTTATCGCCTTGGTTATCGAGCACGGAGTATTGATGGTCGAATCCCTTTACCAAAGGTTTAAGTGGTTCATTTTTGCTGAGGTCCCTATAAAGCAACTCGCTTCCATAAGTTCCTTGCGAAACGTAGATAACCAGAAAGCGCTCATCTTCGGTAACTTGAGCCGTGTGATAACGCTGTGGATGTTCTTTGTCCTCATAAATCAATTCGTCCTTTTCCTGCGGGTTGCCAATTACATGGAAATACACTTTATGAAATTCATTTTTTTGCGAAAACTCTTTTCCGCCACTGGCTTTTTCGTAGCGACTGTAATAAAAGCAATTGCCTTTCCAGGAAGCGCCACCAAACTTTACACCTTCCAGCTTATCCTCTAGCTTTTTTTGACTTGCCACTTCCATTACGTACAAGCTGTTCCAATCGCTACCCGATTGCTGAACGGAATAGGCCACATATTTTTTGTCCTTCGAAAATGAAATCAGGCTTACATTGGCTGTTCCATCCGCGCTCATTTTATTGGGGTCCATAAAAACCTTGGGCTCCCCATCCAGACCTTTCTGAAAATAAATAACGCTTTGGTTTTGCAGGCCATCATTTTTGCTGAAGAAATAATACTCGCCCGCGCGGAAAGGAGAGGAGTAGCGCTCGTAGTTCCAAATGTCGGTCAGGTGTTTTTTAATAGCATCGCGAAAGGGGATCTTGGAAAGATAGCTATTGGTAACCTTGTTTTCATCCTGCACCCACTTTTTTACATCGGCTGCAGTGTCATCTTCCAACCAGCGGTATGGGTCTGCCACTTTGGTGCCAAAGTAATCATCCACCTGTGTTCCCTTTTGGGTAGCGGGGTAAACGATTTTTTCACTTACTTCTTTGTTGTTGCATCCCGGCTCAATAAGTAGAATAGACATAAGCGCTAAATAAATCAGAGGGGTTTTCATAAGCAGAAACTGGTTAAGGATGTAAACTTATTATATTTTCTTTTGGCCGCTAAGGCTTGCTATATAAATAAGGTAGCCGCAATTGCATCGGCAAACAACTTCCCTTCATCTGTTAAGGTCAACACATCTTCCTCTAATATATAGTGCGATGGGTCTATCGTTTTTAACGACCCGAGTATTAATTCCTCAATCCGAAATTCGAAATCCGAAATTCTCAGCCCCCATTGGGTGCGGATGGAGGTCATTATCTTTTCGTTTACTATTTGAGCTGCCGTAAGTATTTCTTCTTCAAAAGGAATAGTTCCCATGCCAATGGCTTGTATGTAACTGACGTTGTTGGCCACATTCCATCTTCGGGCCGCGCCGTTATAAGAATGTGCTGATGGTCCCAGCCCCAGGTATTTTTTACCCGACCAGTAGTTTGAATTATGAACTGCGTATTTACCCGGCTTTGCAAAATTGGATATCTCGTATTGCTCGTAACCGGCCTTTTTCATTTCGTGTTGTAATATTTTAAACTGCCTTGCAGCCTGTTCCTCGTTAACAGGTAACGACTGGCCTTTCTTTATTCTGTTATCCAAAGTGGTTTTTGCTTCCACCGTTAAAGCGTAGGACGAGATGTGCGGAATGTTCAGTTCGAAAGTTGTTTGCAGGTTTTTTAGCCAGTTTTCGTCGTTCATGGTTGGGGTGCCATAAATAAGGTCGATGGTGATTTTGTCGAAGCCCGCATCCTGTACTCTTTTAATAGATGAAAGCGCCTCCTCTGCATTATGTGCACGGTTCATGTATTTAAGGTCCTCATCAAAAAACGATTGAACGCCAATGGAAAACCTGTTTAATCCCAAAGGCTTTAACGCTTCAAACTCCTTTATGCGCTCTTTACTTAAATCATCGGGATTGGTTTCGAAGGTAAATTCCTTAAGGCTGCTTAAGTCGTGGTAAGCTGCCAGCTTTTCAACTATTGCCTCAATCTCGTTTTTGGAAAGTAACGAGGGGGTACCCCCACCAAAGTAGATAGTTTCGATTTTTTCGCCTTCCAGGTAATCTTTGCTTAATTCTATTTCCTTTAAAAGAGCCTGTACAAACTTCTCTTTATTGCCCAGCGAGGTGCTAAAATAGAAATTGCAGTAATGGCAAGCCTGTTTGCAAAAAGGGATGTGTATGTAAATGCCGGCCATGAATACAATTTTACCGCAAAGGTCGCAAATTCAATAGAACGCTGATTTTCATTATCATCATGATTTAAGATGATAATACAGAAATTATTGAGGCAAACTGCTTCCTTTTTTAATTTCCCTCTTTTTAATGTATTAATCATCTCTTTATAATGACAATAATGAAAATAAGCGTTCTATCTGTATTAATTCGCGCAGGTATAATTTCGGTCGGTCTTTACCGTTATCTTTACTTCATTCAAAAATGCGGATAGGCTTAGTCATTCTTTTGTTATTGGTGTTCAAGGTTTCCTTTGGGCAGAATAATTATTCGCTGCAAGTGGTTTCGGGCGATAAGCCGGCTGAGTTTTTTAAGAAACACTTTTCATACTCCAGCCATCAAAAGGATTCGCTCCACGCCAACCAGGAAGCGAAGGACCTGCTTAACAAATTGCGCTCGTACGGATATGCGGGGGCTTCTATTGATAGTATCAAGGCAGATACGTTGCGGGCTGTCATATATATATATGTAGGCGAAAAGCTGGAGAACATTGTTTTGCGCAACGGCAATGTAGATGAAAGGTTGCTTGGCGATGCCGGCGTAAAGAATGCTGTGCTTAGCGGCAAACCGATTAAAGTAAGTGAGGCCCAATCGGTAAAACAAAAACTGATAGTGCGTTGCGAGAACACCGGTTACCCGTTTGCCAGTGCCCGGCTGGATAGCTTTAGCCAGACCAATGGCATTTTTACAGCCAGGGTTTTTCTTGACAGGCATGATGAGATACGATACGACACACTACACATACTCGGAAAAACAAAAGTAAAAAAGGCCTTCCTCAGAAACTACCTGGGCATAAAGCCAGGCAAGATATATAATGAAGCCACCGTTAAAAAGATAACGCAGCGCATTAACAGCTTGCAGTTTTTGGAAACGATACAACCACACACGGTTGAGTTTTTGAATGGCAAGGCCAAACCCAATTTGTACTTAAAAGATAAAAAGGCAAGCCAGTTTGATTTTTTGGTTGGGTTTCTTCCGGGCTCGGCAGGGCAAAAATTATTGGTAACGGGCGAAGCCACGCTGCATTTGTTAAGTCCGTTTGGAATGGGGGAGGAGTTTTATTTGAAGTGGCAGAAGCTTCAACCCAAAACGCAAACTCTGGATATAAAAGTTAACTACCCATATATTATAGGTATACCACTAGGCATAAATGCCAACTTTGATC
>JAQBNQ010000117.1 GCA_028288545.1 Bacteroidota bacterium | reverse complement strand
AGCTATACAAAATGTAAGTAGTGACCGTTCTATACAGATATTTCCGGTACCGGCCAGTAATTCTGTTACGTTGCAATTGCCCGGCAATTGGAATGCGGCCCCGGTTATTACAATAGAAAATGTTTTGGGTGAAATAGTTTCGCCTCTTAACACTGATATTGAAAAGAACCAGGTGCACATTAACATTCAAAACCTGGCCAGCGGTCTTTATTTGGTAAAGTGCAGCATAAATGCTGAACTAATGACCGGGGTATTTATGAAGGAGTAATTTTTGACAGTTCGCTTCGCTTGAGACTAACATCATTTAAGGGGTAAAGCCCTGAGCAGCCGCATTGAAATCTGCCCACGCCATGAATGGCGTTGCAACTGTATTTTAATTTAAAATGTATTTCCGGCTGTGTCCTCCGTGTGAAAAATGTATCCTGCCATTTGCACTCATTTCGAATTAATCTTAATCCGGTTTTATCTCCTCGTCATTCTCACCAAAAAACCTGTACTTGAAAGAAAATTGATTTCGTTGCGAAGCAAAAGAAATCAATAAGAGGGTGGAGGGCAATTTCTGTAAAACCCGGTTATGCAAAATTCTAACTACCTTACCAGAATATTGATGAGCGGTTTTGTCAATTATTAAATCGCTTGCTTTTGCAAAAGATATTTGACACGCTGATTGATAGTTTTATTTTGGATAAGGTTGGCTTAGCCGAAAACTTTTTAAGTGTTGGATTGGCGGCTGATTTAAAGGCTAACCTGCTGGCACTTTTTGCCGCGAAACAACTACACCTGGCTGGCACCGGCAACACTACCCCCGACATAACGGATAATACCATAAGAGGTGATAGCATTTATTGGCTCGACCCTAGTCATAACGACCCTTTTGAGAACGCCTTTTTTACTTTGATGGATACCTTTGTGGCTTACTTAAACCGCACCTGCTATACAGGTATAACCGGTTACGAGTTTCACTACACACGCTACGAAACAGGTAGTTTTTATAAAAAGCATTTAGACCAGTTTAAGGATAACGATAGCCGCAAGTATTCGATGATCATGTATTTGAATACCGATTGGGAAAAGGAAAATGGCGGTGAGTTATGTATTCATCACCAAAATAGTCTACAATATATTTTGCCTGAAAGCGGAAAGATAGTTTTCTTTAAAAGCAGCGAGTTGCTGCATGAGGTATTGGTAGCAACCAAAACGCGATTGAGTATAACGGGGTGGTTGAAAGTGGGGTAGGGCAATTGTCTGACCTATGACCTGCCCCTCTTCCGCTTTGTAATTATTTGAATGTTTGTTACAGGTGCAAGTCGAGCAACCCAAGGCTATTCAGTAGCCCGTTTTGGCAAAGTAAACCAAAAAGTTGCGCCTTCTCCAACTTCTCCTTTGCCATCTATTGTACCATCGTGTTTTTCAATAATTCTTTTTACAAGGGTTAAACCAACGCCAGTACCTTCAAAATCCTTTGCCGGGTGAAGGCGTTGAAAGACTCCAAATAAGAGGTCATGGTCTTTCATATCAAAACCTGCCCCATTATCTTTAAAGTAGAAAGTAACCTTATCTTTTGCCTGTTCGCACCATACGCGTAAAACCGGGTATTCCTTTTTAGAAGAATATTTGATAGCATTAGAAAGTAAATTGACCACCACCTGTTGCATCATCGACATATCTACATCAACGCTTTCCAGTTCAGCCATTTCAAGCATGGCATTATGCCTGGTTGTACGGCTGATGTTTAACCAAATACCACTTATCAGGCTGCTCATATCCACCCGTTCTAACTTTAGTTTCTCTTTGCCATATTTGGCAAGTTTAAGCAGGTCCTCAATAATTGCGCTCATCCGTTTACCGCTATCTATTATATGTCCGAATAATTCCAATGCCTCAGGGTCCATTTTGCCCGCGTAATCCTGTTGGATAATTTTGGCAAAACTATTAACCGCTCTAACAGGGGCTTGTAAATCGTGCGATACGGCACTGGAAAATGCCTCAAGGGCTTTATTGGCTTCCGTTAAGTCCGCTGTTCTTTCCTGCACCCGTTCTTCCAGGTTTTCATTTAACTCTTTGATCTTATTTTCGGCCTCCTTCTTTTCCGTCACATCCTGCACAATTCCATATATCCTTATGGGCTTTTGCTTATGGTCAAGTTCAAACCTGCTTTCAGAATAGCCATATCTTATTGTTCCGTCCTTTTGTGTAAACCGGAAAGTAAATGGAGCATTATTGGTAAGGGTTTCAAATGCCCGGCTCACCTGCGTATTCACAAACTCTGCATCATCAGGATGAATCATTGCTAAAAATGATTCAACGGTTGGTGTTACCTCACCTGACTTAAATCCGAAAAGATTAAATAATTCATCCGACCAGCTTTGTTTATTATTCACCATGTCAATTTCCCAGTTACCTAGTTTTGCTATGGTCTGCGCCTCTTTTAACTTTAAATCATTTCTCAGTAAGTTTTCTGCAGCCTGATGACGCATCTTTTCCTTTTCAAAATTCTCCATTGCATACGAAATATCGCCTGCCGCTTCTTCCAGCAAGGCTATTTCTTCTTTATCGAAAAAATTCTTTATACCGGCGTGAAACCCTAAAATGCCGGTTACCTTTCCAAACCGGAATAAGGGCAAGGAGATACTTGCACATATTCCCTGATATATGAATTCATATTTCCATGCGCTCAGTGTAGGGTCGTCTTGCACATCGTTGTTAACAGCAAACTTTCCGGTATTAAGTACTTTTACAGTTGGTATATGCTTCAAAGCCGGGTCCGTAACATCCAACGATTGTTTCAGAATATTTTTTGCCGCTGTTTCATCACCACTAAAACTTACCCTGTTCAACTTGCCACTTTCGTCCAGCAGGCCTACCCACGCCATCTTAAATTGGCCAATTTCCGATGCAATGTTACAGGCTTTATCCAATAGCTCCTGCTCATTTTTTATATGTACAATACTTTGATTAATAGCACTGATAAATGCATAAAGCCGGTTAGCCTTCAGCAGCTTTTCTTCTGTTATTTTTAGTTCGGTAACATCCTGGGAAGTGCCAAACATGCTAATGGAGGTTTCACTTTCATTTAATTCAATTGTGGTTTGGGTGTGTATATGCTTTATAGTTCCGTTTTTTCTTTTAATCCGGTGATTGAAAGAATTACCAAATCCCGATTGCCGTGCTTTTTGTATCCGGTTTACAGCTAAATCTTTGTCATCGGGATGGATAAAGGACAACCAGGTATCCAACGAGTGAATTTTATCCGTGGGGTCAAGGCCATATATCAGGCACTGCTCATCCGACCACAATCCGAAGCCAGTCTCAAAATTTACGTCCCAATTACCTATATGAGCTACTGCCTGCGCCTTTTTTAAAAGCGCCTCATTATGCAGTACCTGCGCTTCGGCCTTGGTATGTAATTTTTCTTTTTCAAAATTTTCAATCGCATACGAAATATCACCCGCGGCTTCATCCAGTAAGGCTATTTCCTCCTTATCGAAAAAGTTTACGGTAGTGGAATTAAAGCCAAGCACCCCAATTATTTTACCAAATTTTTTAATGGGCAACGAAAGATTCGCTTTTATCCCATGTTGAACAAACTCTTCCTTCCATGCCCTCATGGCCGGGTCGTTTTGCACATCATTGCTTACTGCATAGTTTCCGGTATTTAGAACTTTTCCGGTAGGGGTGCCCCGTAGTAAAGGGCTGGCGTAATCCATACCCGAATATTTCTGCACCCCACCGGTTGCGGTTTCGTTACCACCTAAGTTTACCATATTTAATCTGCCACTTTTATCCAGCAGGCCGATCCAGGCCATTTTAAATTGTCCTATCTCAACAGCAATGCTACAGGCTTTATTTAAAAGTTCCCGCTCATCTTTTATCTGCACAATGCTTTGGTTAATCGCACTTAAAAAAGCATACAGGCGATTGGCCTTCAAAAGTTTTTCTTCTGCTTTTTTGCGTTCTGTAATATCCACTGAAAGGATAAAAATTCCTTCTGGTACCGGCTCTATGCTCAAATCGAAATAGGCTATTGATTTATCCGGGAATACAAATTCCGTTTCTAAATGGTGGGCAGTGCGTTCGTCCATGCACTGTTTTAATGTTTTAAACAAGGCTGTATTTTCAATACCCGGGTATTTTTCCATAAGGGTATACCCAAGCAATTCTTCTTTAGAATAGGTGCTGTATTTTACCAAAGCCTTGTTTACATAAGTATACCGCCAGTTAAAATCATGGATCTGTGCACCTTCAAGCATGTTATCAAGGGTGTGCCGGAATTGTTTTTCGGTGAGTTCTAATTCTTTTTCCGTACTTGCTGTTTTAGATTTTTGCCTGCGAAGGTTTATTGTAGTGTAAATGAGCAGAAAGGCTGAAAGAAGGATAAATACAATCATCCAGGCCCTTACCTGGTTTATGGATTCATTTAGCGCCTTCTTATGATTTTGAAGCAAAAAATCTGTTCGGGCAATACCCTGATTGATGAGTGAATCTATGTTTTGGATAGCGGCGATGTGTGCCGGTGATCTATGATGGATAATCGAATCCGGTACGTTGCTTCGAAGCATCCACGATAATTCTGATCTGATCCGGATGTTTAGTTTATCGGCGATTTTAATATTTATAGAGTCCCGTACAACTGATTTTAAATAGTCTAATCGCGTGATCACTGTCATGCTGTCGGTAAAAAATAAATTTGCTGTTTTTGAAGATTCATTTGCTTTAAGCAGATCGGGGTTGATAACGGCAGCATTATTTATTTCCTTTGAAAGGTGTTGAAAAGCTGTGTAAACAATACTATTTCTATTGGCTAATTCGGAATAGCGTACCAGTTGCCGGTAGGCATTGCTGAAAAATAAAAAAACAAGCCCAAGCAATACACAGGCAAGCAGGTAAAACAGTATATCCTTCCGTTTCATTATAATTTTTTCGATGCGAAAAAATGATTGACAAAATATTTAGCTTAACCTTTCCTATCCAAACTTGTATCTCCGGGATCCTCTTCGCCAATCATCAACAAGTTCTAACAAATCTCTTTTTGCTTTCCGAGTAAGCAGAGATTAATTTCAGGGTTGTGCTTTACGTCAACAAAGTATGTTTATTTTTTGAAAACCGATGGGAAATATGTGAAAAGGAATGTAAGTTAAAACAGGTATAATACTAGTTTCATATTATTTGACGGATAGAGGGGATTCTAAAAAAATAAGGTATACGGATGATACATAGTATACTAATGATTTGGTGTTGTGATTAAGTGCAGGTTAGCCATCTTACTTTGGGACCGGTATGGTATTAAATTATATTGGCGCTGAGGAATGCACCCGTCTAAGTCCCCAAGCGTGTATTTGCACAGATTATATTTACACAAAAAGCGGAAAAGGGATGTACGGCAGCATTCAAGATAGAGGTCATAGCTGAATGCGAACAGGGAATACCACCCGGATCCGGAAATAAGTATTGACCGTGCCATGAAAACTATTTGAGGGCGGGCAACAGCAAAGAATGGATAAACTAAGGGCTTAAAGCTTAGGTTCTTTTTGTTAGCGGCATACGGGGATGGGGGTATTTCTATTTTTTACGAATTACATTTATTTTTAATATATTCGATGTGTAATTGCCTGATGCTTAACTATTTGCAGGGGAGCAAAAATCGGGTTTTCTATTTATATCTATTAATAGAAATAGACAGCCCCGCCCCTTCCGTCCCCTGAAGGGGTAACTGGTTAGTGCCAGGAACGGAAAACCCGTTTGTACTAAAAACTTTTCGCCCTGATTGTGCGGGTTTTTTTAATTTGCATTGGATGGAACTGTGTGCGATTATACCTGCCTTGTTGCTTATTGCTTTTTTTTCGGGCATTGAGATAGCTTTTGTGTCTGCCAATAAACTGCGGGTGGAGTTATTGAAGGAGAAGGGCAGCGCCCGTGCGGCTATTGTTTCGGAGTTTAATAACAACCCCAGCAAGTTTATAAGCACTATGCTGATAGGGCTTAATATTTCGCTGGTTATTTTTGGTAGTGTTACGGCCAATTACCTGACGCACGAGCACTTTGCGATACTGCCTACCGATGAGGTGGCCCTGCTGATAGTGCAAACCATTATTACCGCCTTTGTTATTTTGATATTTGGCGAGTTGCTGCCTAAAATATTGTTTAGGGTTAATTCGGACCAAACCCTGTTGTGGTTTGCGTTTCCGGCCAAGTACCTGTTTTATATTCCGCTAAAGCCGCTTACCAATGTGTTCCATTTTCTTTCGCGTTGGTTGATTAAAAAAGTGCTTGGCGCCGAACTGGTGGAAAGCAAACAATCGTTTACAAAAGAAGACCTGGAGTACCTGATAAAAGAAACCGCCGTAACGGACGAGGAAGGGAATGATGATGCGGATCATCTTAATTCGGAAATATTTGAAAAGGCCTTGTACTTAAAGGATGTGAAGGTTCGCAATTGCATGGTTCCACGGCCCTAAATACAGGCCATAGAAATTGACGAGGGGCTGGATAGC
>JAQBNQ010000098.1 GCA_028288545.1 Bacteroidota bacterium | reverse complement strand
TACCTGGAACATTTGTAATATTCTGCTGAGTAACTGCCACCTGTCCGCCTGTTCCCTGCTCAAGCAGATTAACGCTGGGCCCGTTTGCACCTGCTCCACCTGCTCCACCTGCACCTCCGGCACCACCGGCACCACCGGCACCGCCCATTGTATTGGCACCACCGCAAACTGGGTTGGGACCTCCTCCAAGGCCTCCCGCTCCGCCTGTTCCGCCACCTGCACCTGCACCACCTGCACCACCATTACCACCTGCACCTGCATTCAATTGGCAATCCACTATACTTCCTCCTGCTCCGTTATTATATAGAAACACTGCAAAAGAGCCACCTCCACCTGTGCCACCAGTGCCACCACTACCACCAAAACCGCCACCACCACCACCGCCGCCTGAACCACCGTGATCATCCTGACCATTTTCTTGTTGTCCACCGCCTTGTCCACCACCGCCACCACCGCTGCCACCAATCCCTGCACCACCATTACCACCAGCCGCTCCCGGAATGTAATAGCCCAAGCCGCCATAAGTTCCTGCCGGGCCCGGTCCACCTGCTGCACCTGCACCTCCCGCACCACCCGGCCCACCCGCTGTGCCAGGATTACCACTGCATCCCGGAGGACCGAAAAAACAACCCGCAGTACATCCGGGGCCTGAACCACCCGAGCCAAAAGTTCCGCCATTAGGGCCACCCCCTGTTTGGCCATTACCGGCACCCCCAGGGTTATAACTATTGGTTACACCACCGTTACCCCCTGTAAATCCGCCGGCACCACCGGCACCACTGGTTGTAGGGTTCGGCTCACTTCCGCCGCCAGTACCCACGCCACCCGCAGTGCCCGGTAAACCGGCAGTTCCGGGGCCGCCGGCAGCACCATCGGCACCTTTACCAGTGGTAATACTGCAACGAACAATATTATAGTTACTACATGCATTTAAATAAACTCCGTAATCCGAAACGCTAGTCCCAATAGCATCATCAACCTGGATAGTAATATCCTGCAAACGGAAGCCGGTCAGGTTGCCTCCCGCCATAGCCACAAGTGCAAGGGCCGGTCCAAACACATTCGAATTATCTTTATGAATTATTGAAGGCGTTGCATTGCTTTTAATCCACGTAGCAGGATCAAATCCTCCTTCAATGGTAATATTGCTCGCTAACTGAATGGGGGCACTAATGTTGTAAGTACCAGCAGCCAGCCATACCCGGGTGGCAGTTCCACCTGCAAGGCTTAAACCATAAGGCAGATTTGCGGGGTTTGCTCGGGTACCGGCGGTTCCACTTGCAACTCCGCCAGGTGTAACATATATCACATTGCATTGCTGGCAAAAAACAGTCGCCGTAGCCATGCATAAGAAAGCATTCAGAATAAGTATCTTGTATAATTTTGCCATAATCTGTTCAGTTGACTTCGAGATTGAAAGTTATCAAAAACCAGTTAATAGATAGCGAAGATTACGATGTAGTTGTCAGTTTGCAAACAAATATTTCAACAATGCGGGATTAGCACCTAACCGCGACTTGTCTATTCCTTCACAAAACGGGCAAACCCTACCACGCGGTCGTACTTATCGTAGGCACGAAGAACATATAACCCCTGGCTAAAAGAATCTACCGAAAGCGGGATTGGGTCCTTAATATTTTGAGTCATTAATTCATTGCCGTTCAGGTCAAATATTTTGATGTACTGAATATCACTGCCTGTTTGCGACATCTTTGTCAATTGCCTCCTTAAAGGATCAACATAAACCCCAGTGTGGTTTTCATCCGTTATTTGCTGCAATAAACTGGAGTTGAAACCAAGCCTGTATAACTCCCTACCATGGGCCTCATCATTCGCCGAAAAAAACAGTACTGTATCACTTAGAAAGAAATTGCCCGGACCAGACGAGCAACTACCCACACATATTTCGCGAAGCATTTTCGTGCCGGTCAAAGTGCCATCCGTTTTCCAAAGCTCAAATCCTCTATCTCCATTATTGGCAGTATAGTATAGTTCATACCCTGCTACATATAAATTTTGGGGTTCGCTTGATGCGGTAGCCAGTGTATCCAACTCCCTGAATAAGTGGGTACCCGTATCTGATAGATCGCTTACCCAAAGTTCAGCCCTTAGGCTATCCTTAGCAACAAAATAAACCTTGTCTTTTAATCCCGCAAATGAATTAGGATTGCTGCTACCCGCACCCTTGCAAATATCCTTTATCATAAAGGTACCTGCAGCCGTACCATCGCTTTGCCACAATTCATAACCGCATTTACCGGTTGTTGCAGAAAAAATAATATGGTCTTTAAAGGAGGTTAAACTCGTCGGAAAACTGCCCTCTTTTCCTTCAACAATATCTTTCACCATTATTGTACCGGCTGGAGTACCATCCGTTTTCCATAGCTCAGCGCCATTTTCAATGGTATACCCTGTATAAAAAATATCCCCTTTAAGTTTTGCAAAAGCAATGGTATCATGCCCATTAAGCACCGGGCCGGCATTTTTTAGATATACCGTTCCCGCTTCAGTACCGTCCGTTTTCCATAAGCCATAACCGCTAATACCGTCATTACCCGAAAAATACACAATGTTGCTATCAACAAAAAAGTACTGCGGATTACCATCTTTTATTCCCGGGTTAAGATCTTTAAGCATTACGGTACCCGAGTCTGTTCCATCGGTTTTCCATAGTTCTGTTCCATGGTTGCCATCATTGCCCGCAAAATACAGGTAGTTCCCTGCCTTTACCAGGTTAAGATCAACGCATGAACTTACTTTGCCCGGAAAAATGTCCTTAACCATATAGGTACCACCTTCGCTTCCATCACTCCGCCAAAGTTCAAACCCGTGATCCTGGTCATTAGCAAAGAAGAAAAGTGACTTCCCCAGCACCAGTAAATTAGAGGTTTTGATACCGTGCAGCGAAATGTATCTACAGGCATCGGCAACATTTCCCGTAATATCTTTTACCATGACGGTACCTTGCTCAGTGCCATCGGTCACCCAAAGTTCATATCCGTGTATTGCATCGTTAGCAACAAAATAGGTCAGGTCGCCCATACGCACAAAATGCGAAGGCTCGGAGCCAACAAAGCCTATATTAATGTCCTTAACCAGCGTTTGGGCAAAGCTTAAATGTGGAACAAAAACGATGAAAAAGGCAAAAAATAATTTCACCGGAGTGGTGTATCTCATCGCGTCAAATATAGTTCAATTCAAGGCTGTATAAACAAAAACGGGATGAATTTCTTCATCCCGTTTTTACGAGCCTCTACAGGTTCATTTTCGTTTATTATTCTTTCTCATTTGCTATGAAAGCAGTGTACTTTGAGGCCTGGTCAGCTGTAAGTATACCCTTAACTGCATTATCGCGTGTAACTTTCAATTCAGCAACTTTGGTTTGAAAAACAGCAACAGTCAAAGCTTCTTTTTGCTTTTCAAGTGCATCGTAATTGGTATAATAGGTAACCAATGCATCATTTACCTTACTCCACTCCTGCCCTTGCAAGGCAACAGCATTATTAACTTTAGAGACTAACTTTTTTGCTCTTACTTGGGGCAGCTCAGTCTGTGCATTCGAAATTAAAAAACCTGAAACCGTTAAAATTGCCAGTAAAAAAAATCTTTTCATAATTGTTTTATTTTGGTTCGAAAGTAAAACATTTCTGTAGAATTTTAAACTCCTGTTAAACTGCCAGTATTTATGAGCAACAAAATTAAGATATTTAAACATGGTAGCCCCGAATACGAGGCCGCCCTTGAACTTAGAACCCGCGTATTGCGCAAACCCCTGGGGCTGGAATTTACAGACGAAGAACTGAAGAAAGATTTGGATGACACTCATTTTGGGCTGTTTGCGGCAGATAAAATAATAGCCTGCCTTACACTTACCCACACACCCGACAAAAGAATGAAAATGCGCCAGGTTGCCGTTGATGAAACAATGCAGGGAAAAGGCCATGGCAAGATTCTTTCCCTGGAAGCCGAAAAATATGCACATGAAAATGGCTTTGAAGTAATGTTCTGCCATGCCCGGAAAACAGCTGCGCCGTTTTATCAAAAGCTTGGCTACAACATCGTTGGCGATGAATTTACAGAGGTAAATATTCCGCACTATGTTATGGAGAAGAAATTATTGTAATACTGTTAAAAAGCAGAATAAGAATATATTTGGCCCGATTATGACGAATACCACTCAAATCCGGGTTGCTTTAGCTATTTGTATGATGGTTTTGGCAATAGCTCTTCCTTCGTGTAAATCCTGCAATAAAAGCGACAAAGCCCAATCTGTTGCTATAGATACAACCGCGGTTAAGGCTCCCGATGTAAGACCCATGAACACCCTTAATTTGCCCCACGCTGATTCTACCCTTATCCCTGTGCTTTCTAAAATCGTAGATGACGCGTTTGATGCCAGCGCAAAAAAAGATTATGCTAAGCTTGGTTCGCTGATCATTTATAAAGGGCCGGATTCAACCCGGTACGGATATGATGTTTTTAATGCGAAAAACGGTTACGAAAGAAACGTCGTTAAGATTACGGCCGATGTTTTTAATAAGTGGAACCGGGGGGTTGAAATGAGAAACTACGGACGGGTTTTTGATCTTGACCAACCAGATGGGCGAAAAATGGCTGTTCTCGAAGTGATCTTCACTTCCCGAAAAAACCTGGACAGGAAATTTTTTGGTTTCCTGATAGTCAATAACGGAGAGTATAAAATTATCGATGTTACCTCTTACCTATAGCAGGGATACAACTAAACCTCATTTTATCATTTGTTATCACCACTCCTTCAAAGACTAATTTTGTCTTCTCA
>JAQBNQ010000095.1 GCA_028288545.1 Bacteroidota bacterium | reverse complement strand
TAAGGTAAGTGATAAGGAAACCCTCATCTAAATAAGCAGCGGTATAATGTTTCCAGTCTTCAGAAATGGCAACGTTATTTCCTTTCGATAAAATTTCTCCGTGGTCGGCCCTTATCAGGTCCAGTATTAAACGGAACAGCGTTGTTTTACCGGCGCCGTTATTACCTACGAGGCCAATAATTTCACCGGTTTCTATTTGCGTTGAAGGAACGTTTACCGCCCACTTGCCGTTGTAGGCCTTGCCTATGTTGTTAATGCTTATCATAAATTATTTTTCTCTGAAGCCATCCAATATCTGGTACTTGTTTTTGAATAATTCGCGCGTAAGTATATCAATCCACCACTCGCGCAATAAAAAGCTGGTAAGTCCTAATGTACCTATGGCAATTATACCTGCCCAGTTATTTATCAGGAAAGCAAATGGCAAATAAATACCCATAGCGGTTAAGGCTAAAAAGAGCGAGTACCAATAACGCGAAGCGCTGGCGCCCTGGTTATTAAAGCTGCCATTTTTACTAAGGTCAACTGCCTTATAATGTTTGGTAGCAAAGTAAATGCACAGCACCGAGTTAATGCCAATATTAAAAAAGTAAGCTGCCACTTCAACCGGAACGATCTTCCAGTTTTTAAATCCGTATAAAAGCGAGAGCAGGAATGCTACGGTACTAAAAGAAGCAAGCAGCAAAAATTTGCTTTTAACGTAAGTGCGCAGATCAATATTGCTGGCCATCAATCCATCAAATTGCGGCGACTGCCACGCAAATAAAAGCTGACCGTAACTAGCTATGAACATACCGGTTATCAAAATCCCACCCATCAGAATAAAACCCCAGGAGCCCCTATCCAGGTATACCTGCTTGTACAGAAAAAAGCCGTAGAACAATAACACCGAAGAAGACAAAAAAACATTCCGCGGCCTTTTGTTGCGGATGATAAGTTTAAGTTCAAGCGCAATCATATCGCCTATAGTACCGAATTGATTTAGCCAAACATAATCAGCCGATGTTTTATGCCCGGAGGATTTAACCATTTCCTCCACATATAGATTTCTTAATAAAAACCGCTGGTTGTTATAAAAGGAAGCAAAGGCCAAAACGGCTATTACCAAACAGAGCCAGGGGTTAACAAGCAGGAAGGTAAACAGCACTTCCGAAACCCTGCGCATGGAGAAAATATTAAAATAATCGAGCCCGATGATAAGCAGCACTGCAACAAAAACACCAGCTAACCAAACGGTGCTGATGATAGTTTTGCGTTTTATAAACAGGATTGCAAAGTGATTGAAAACGCAAAGAGAAAAAATGGTTAACGCAAACGAAAGTGCAACCACAATGCCATAGTGGGGGCCTATCTCCATAAATATAAACGGCAGAATCAAGATAAAAGGCAACAGGTTAAAAAAGGAGAACAGTGAGCGCAGGTTTAAAAAACCTACCAGTTGCTTGTGCTTTATATTCTGCACCAGGTACGGCTGAACTGACAAGGTTGGCAGGTCCTGCAACATAAAACGTATAATAATATCAAATGCAAAATAGTATAGTACCAGTCCGCAAAAAGAGGTGATAACGTCTACAGCCGGAAACATTTTGCCTAAGAGCGTTGGCAGAAATGCGCCAAGCGCTATAGCTGAAATCAGGAGGTACAACAAAAGAAAACCCATTAAAATTTGTATAGCCAGGTTTCTGCCCGCGTTGCGCGAACGCCAGAATTCTTTCCATTGATGACTGAGTAGGGTAAGCACCATATATCTGTCTAAAATACTAATTCGGAATTTATTTCATAATAATTGCCTATCCCTCACCAACGTTTAAAAAGAAACACCTTTTGGGATGAAAACGATAAAGGTTTTACAAATCAGTTGCCCAGGCTATACTCAGTAGTTCCGACGAGAACAATGTAAATGTTGGCGATTTTGTGTTTTACCATGCCTGGGAAGGCGACGGAATGCTGGTATTTAAAAAGCTGGAGTTATACCGGCAAGGCAAAGTTGCTGGGGAATGGGAAACGTACAAAGGCGGTAACTAAGTTTTGCATTAAAACAGGTAGCCTATAAACGCTTTAATCCCTCCCCTTTGGGGAGGTTAGGAGGGGTGGCTGCTACTACTTTAAATTCGGTTCTTTGGCAAAAAAGAAGAAAATAAGGCCAATGGTAAGCAAAAATATGCCTCCCATCAATTGCGGCATATCGCCGGTTTCAAACAGGCTTTTGTGCAATTTAGGGTCGTTGTAATTAAGCGCCCACGAGGTGTTTGCCAGTACAAAGCTGAAATAAAGCGTTGTAAAACCGCCAACAAGTGTAAAAATCCCTGCAATTACTTTTGACATAGATTAAATTTTGCAGTGCGAAAGTAAAGCAAAATGGCAAACGGCAAAACGCAAACGGCAAAATATTTCGCTCACCCTTTGAGATGGTCGTTTGTCGTGCTATCTTCGCGCCCTCAATGATAGCAGTTTCAAACATAGAACTTCACTTTAGCGGTCGAACATTGTTCGGCGGGGTTTCCTTTTTGATCAACGATAACGACAAAATAGGTCTTACCGGCCGTAATGGCGCGGGTAAATCAACCCTGCTAAAGGTGCTGAAGGGCATTCAGCAGATAGACGGCGGCGATATTATGTATCCCAAAGGAACCATTATTGGCTACCTGCCGCAAGAGTTGCACTCCCAATCTTCACTTACTGTAATGAACGAAACGAAGAAAGCCTTCGAATTGGCCACGCAGTATATGGCAGAGAAGGAAGACATTATGCACCAAATGGAAACCCGCACCGACTACGAGACCGATAGTTATATGGACCTGATTAACAGGCTGGGCGAAGTTGAGCACCAGATTGAGATGCACGATGGCTACGGGGTGGAAGAGCAGACCGAAAGGGTTTTAAAAGGCCTTGGTTTTGACCCTGCCGATTTTGAAAAGGAAATGCGCACCCTAAGCGGTGGATGGCAAATGCGGGTGGAACTGGCCAAGATTCTTTTAGCCAAGCCGGACCTGGTGTTGTTAGATGAGCCAACAAATCACCTGGATATTGAATCGGTACTTTGGCTGGAGAAGTTTTTGAAGGAATATCCGGGCGCTATTATCATGGTTTCGCACGATAGAAGCTTTTTGGATAACATTACAAACCGTACCATTGAAGTGGGAAATGGCGATATTGACGATTACAACGCCCCATACACTAAGTACATCGAACTTCGCAAAGAAAGACGCGAACAACAAATAGGCGCTCAAAAAAACCAGCAACGCGAAATAGCGCAGATAGAAAGAAACATCGAACGTTTCCGCGCCAAGGCCAGCAAGGCAACCTTTGCCCAATCGCTTATTAAGAAGCTGGACAAGATGGACATTATAGAGGTAGACGAAGAAAACGCATCTGCCATGAACCTGCGTTTCCCTATGACACAGGCCTCGGGCAAAACCGTGGTGGAAGCAAAGCACATCAGCAAAAGCTTTGGCGAAAAACTGGTAATAGATAACCAGACCTTTAATATAGACCGCGGCGAGAAGATAGCCTTTGTAGGCAAAAATGGTATGGGTAAAACCACCCTTACCCGTATAATGGTTGACGGTCTTGAGCACGAAGGCACTCTAAAGTTCGGACACAATGTTACCGTAGGTTACTACGCACAACACGCAGCCGACTCAATGGATGGAAACGACACAGTACTTGAAGTGGTAGACCGCGTTGCCACCGGCGACATAAGAACCAAGCTGCGCGATATGCTGGGCTGCTTTTTGTTTAAGGGCGATGATGTTTTTAAAAAGGTAAAAGTATTAAGCGGTGGAGAAAAAGGCCGTTTGGCACTTTGCAAAATGATATTGGAGCCGCGCAACTTCCTGGTACTGGATGAGCCTACCAATCACCTTGATATGATGAGCAAGGAGATATTGAAAAACGCTCTGAAACAGTTTGAAGGCACTATGGTCATCGTTTCGCACGATAGAGATTTTTTACATGATTTGACTACCAAAACTTTCGAGTTTACCAGGCAGGGCATTAAAGAACACATTGGCGATATCACCGAATTCTTAGAGAAGAAACAGCTAGAGGATATGCGCTTGTTGACTAAAAAGGATGAAGTAAAAAAACCAGAGCCTAAAGCCAAACTGCAGGACACCTCTGCCAACATCGAGCAGAAAAAAGATAAAGACAAGGAAGCCAAAAAGCTGAAAGCCGAAGTAGACCGCTGCGAAGCAAAGATCGCCGAACTGGAAAACGAAGTAGCTGCCCTTGATAAAAAACTGCAAGACCCCATCCAGTTTCAGGAGCTGGTGAAAGACACCAACTTTTACACCAACTACGAAAAGCTAAAAAAGCAACTCGAATCCGAAATGGCGAGATGGGAGAAGCTTTCAGAAGGACTTTAATAGTTGTTGGTTGTTTTTGTCTGTTGTCAGGAGACTTCGAAGGCAGTTTCCTGGCTGTTTGTTGTCTTTAAAGTCCCTCTTCGGGGGATTTAGGGCCGAGTTTCTATTTTAGCTACTTTTTTCCACATTTCCCCTCATCGGTTATAATCCATTACAAATTGACAACCAATAGTTTATAGGCTATTTTATAGCCAAATAAACAGTTTCTAAACCTCAAAAAGTAGAAACGATATAAGCTCCTTTAAATCCTTGATTTTTAATGAACTGAGTTTTTGTTAATTCCGGGAGTTAACACTAAAAATTATGCATCTAAACCTCTGTATTATTCTCCGTGTTCTCCGTGCCTTCGTGTTATTTTATCCATGCTGCATCACGCTTAAATTTATATTATCAAGCACATAATAAATATGTCAATCTAAAGTTTAGTTCCTGTTTAGGAATCTAAAAATTGATTTAGGCTCCTTAAGGTACTAATAAGTATGCGTGTATTGGAAACAGAATTCTCAATCTTAAAAGCGGCAATCATATTTATAGTCCTAACCCCATGTTGGATGATACTTCCACAATGTCGTAAATGTCAAACTTGCTTTCATTCCTGTGTTCGCTGTTATAGAGATAGCACTAGAACCCAACAAGATACAATTTGCTCTGGGACCTTTGATACTTTTGCTCTATATGAGGATTCTATTAGTAATATCCATAAACCTTGCGGGTACATTACGCAGCCCGATTTTTCAGAATGTAAAGCATCAATTAAAAGGTGTGGAATGTTATGATAAATAACACTTCGGTGAAATAGCGCATTTTACTTTTAGTAAAATACCAGGTCAAAATCCCATGAAACAAAAACTTCTCCTTATCAGCATCGTATTGCTGTGCGCCAAACTGTCCCACGCTCAGGATTCTTCTTCCACATCAAAAGCGCCATTCGCCATTGTAACATCTCCGATTTTTTAAACACCAGCGAGGGCTGTTGGGTAAATTACAGCGATGGAAGAGAAGAAGACTTAAAAAAACTATTGGCGCTTCCTGATAGGAGAGATGACCTGCTTAAAATAAGAAACACCAGTATCCTGAGGACCTACCAGTTTAAAATATTAGAATACATGTACGGCAAGGGCTATGAATTATTAGCGGTAGACGATCAACGGAATACAGATAACCAACAATATTTTTTCAAACATAAATAGCTGCTGGATAAAAACATTTACGTTTACTCCAAAATACACTACGTCCGCATCCTCATAGCAGTCAATTGCGAAATCTGGTGTAAATAATATAGACAAAATTGAATCCCTCTGTTATTTTAGGCACCGGTAAAACAAAAACCCATGAAAATATTTGCTTTCTGCACGGCAGTTCTTGCGCTGTGTTTTTATACTCCCATGCAGGCACAATCCTACTGCATAAGTTTTGATAGTTGTTCAATACCCGACACTTACACACGCGATCATGCGTTTGAAATATTGGGCAACGGCAGTGCAGGTTGCCTCAGCGACTGGGAAGTAACCAACGGAACGCCGTCTATCTGGCGCAATACCGATGGACAGGGAAACGCTTACGATGGAACGCAATTTATTTTGGAAGGCGTAAGTGGCGACCAGGTTAACAGCGAGGGAGTTGCTGTGAAATATGCATTTATGGCCGGACAGTCCTATACCATTTCGCTGGCCAGGCGCAATTCGGTAAGCGGTACATTTATCAATCTCAATTATGTATTGCTGGATAGTGCTATCAACTATGCTTACAACTATAGCGTAGGCGGATCACCTACACCGGCAATTCCGGTCAGTGCTTATACAGTGTACACGGATAGTAACATGGCCGAAGGAGCATGGCAGGTAATTAGTTTTAGTACTCCTGTGCTTAGCAAAAATTATTCGCGGCTTTGGTTTAGGGCAGACTATCCCTTGCAACAATCTACTGCGTATTTGCTGCTCGATTCTATTTGTATTCAGCGTAATGAGCCTGTGGATTATTGCGTAAGCTTTGATAGTTGTTCAATACCCGACACTTATACGCGCGATCATGCATTTGAAATATTGGGCAACGGCAGCGCAGGTTGTCTCAGCGACTGGGAAGTAACCAACGGAACGCCGTCTATCTGGCGCAGTACCGATGGCCAGGGAAACGCTTACGATGGAACGCAATTTATTTTGGAAGGCGTAAGTGGCGACCAGGTTAACAGCGAGGGCCTTGCCCTGAAATATGCTTTTATGGCCGGGCAGTCGTATAGCATTTCTCTGGCACGGCGCAATTCTGTTAGCGGTACGTTTATCAATCTTAATTATGTGCTGTTGGATAGTGCTATCAGCTATGCTTACAACTATAGCGTAGGCGGATCACCAACACCGGCAATTCCGGCCAGCGCTTATACAGTGTACACGGATAGTAACATGGCTGAAGGAGCCTG
>JAQBNQ010000092.1 GCA_028288545.1 Bacteroidota bacterium | reverse complement strand
TCCGGAAGTTTTTGCAATTTTGGACCCTGAAGTAATTAAAGAGAATTGTAAATATTTTAGAGATTTTTTAGCTGAATTGAAACAATTAAATGTTAATTAGAACGAATTAAAAGATCCCTCCCCTTTGGGGAGGTTAGGAGGGGTGGTTTATGCCAACAGTAACAATAGACGGAGTATCGGTAGAGGTCGAAGCAGGAACGACCATTCTGAATGCTGCCCGCAAAATAGGAGGCGACCTTGTGCCGCCTGCCATGTGCTACTATTCTAAGTTGAAAGGCAGCGGAGGTAAATGCCGCGTTTGTCTTGTTGAGATATCGAAAGGTAGCGCAGGTAATCCTAACCCGATGCCAAAATTGCAGGCCAGTTGCTGCACTCCTATCGCCGATGGCATGGAAGTGAAAAATATGACCTCGGCAAAAGTGCAGGATATGCGTAAAGGCGTTGTTGAGTTCTTGCTCATTAATCACCCACTCGATTGCCCTATTTGTGACCAGGCCGGAGAATGCGACCTGCAAAATCTTGGCTTCGAATATGGTGTTGCAAAAACCCGTTACGAAGAGGAGAGAAGAACCTTTGATAAGATAGATATTGGCGATAAGATTCAGTTGCACATGACACGTTGCATTCTTTGCTATCGTTGTACATATGTAGCCGACCAGTTAACCGATAAAAGAGTGCATGGAATTATGAATCGTGGCGATGCTGCAGAGATTTCCACCTACATACAAAATGCTGTAGAAAATGAAATGAGTGGAAACATGATTGATGTTTGCCCGGTGGGTGCATTAACCGATAAAACTTTCCGTTTCAAATCGCGGGTTTGGTTTTTAAAACCTTTCGATGCACATCGCGATTGCAGCAAATGCTGTGGCAAAGTAACCGTATGGACCTTTGGTAAAGAAATATACCGTGTAACGGCCCGCAAAGATGTGTATCATGAGGTGGAGAGCAATGAAGATGGAACACCTGCTTACATATGTAACGAGTGCCGCTTTGAAAAGAAGGATGTGAATGATTGGAAGATAGAGGGCCCTCGCAAGTTTGAAAAGTTCTCTGTTATCAACCAGGGCAATTATACCCGCAAAATGCAGAGGGTGGAAATTGATACTGACCCACGTTTATTATTTGGTCGTACCGAAGACAGGAAAGCCATCAGCATGAACGGAACAAATTTTGATATTCCGGAGAAAAAATTGAGCGACGGAAAATAAAGCAGACATTAGACACCCGACAACAGACGCGAGACAATACAGAATGGCAGCGCATAATTTTAAGAAGTTGGAGGTGTGGAAGAAGTCGAGGGAATTTGTAAAGGAAGTTTACCTGGTATCAGTTAAATTCCGGGAGATGAAAAATTCGGAATTGTATCACAGCTAAGAAGGGCAGTAGTTTCGGTGTCGTTGAATATTTCGGAAGGGTCGGGAAGAGGAACGGATAAGGATTTTAGTCATTTTTTAGACTTGGCTTATGCCTCTTCTTTAGAAGTTGAGAACTTGATATACTTGTGTTTTGATTTATTGTTTATAGATGAAAAGGTGCAACGCGAAATGATTGAAAAATTGAGTGAGGTACAGAAAATGCTTAAAGGCCTTCAAAGTAAACTTAAACAATAAGGTCTGGAATCTTATTTCTGTTGTCTGAAGTCTAGAGTCTAAAGTCTAATTATGGATGTAGCGTTATTTATAGAAAAATTTGCAATCATATTGATTGTGTTCGGCATTACAATGTTCATAGCATTGTATTCAACCTTTGCTGAACGGAAAGTGGCCGCGTTTATGCAGGACCGTCCGGGGCCGAACCGGGCCGGATGGGGTGGTATATTTCAGCCCCTGGCCGACGGAGTAAAGATGTTTACTAAGGAGGATTTTATTCCTAATACACCTAATAAGTTCCTCTTCATTTTAGGTCCGGGATTATTTATAGTCACTGCCTTAATGACCAGCGCCGTAGTGCCATGGGGCGGAACGCTGCATCTTTTTGGAAGAGATATTTCTCTCCAGGCTGCTGATATTAACCTGGCTATTCTTTTTGTATTCGGTGTGGTTTCTATTGGTGTTTATGGAATTATGATAGGCGGATGGGCCTCTAATAATAAGTACTCGTTATTGGGTGCCGTTCGTGCATCTTCTCAAATGATCTCTTATGAGATTGCGATGGGGCTTTCCATCATTGCCGTTTTAATGATGACCGGCAGTTTAAGTTTGAGAACTATTGCCGAACAACAACACGGCTTTTTTGATTGGGGCCAACATTGGCTTTCGTGGAATGTGTTTAAGCAGCCGTTGGCATTTTTCATTTTCCTTATCTGTGCATTTGCCGAAACAAACAGAACTCCTTTTGACCTTCCTGAATGCGAATCGGAATTAGTGGGAGGATACCACACTGAGTATTCATCTATGAAACTCGGTTTCTATTTGTTTGCCGAGTACATTAACATGTTCATCTCTTCAGCCATTATTGCTACTGTGTTTTTTGGTGGTTATAATTATCCGGGCATGGATGGTGTTGCTACCCACATTGGACCTAACATTGCTGTGTTGCTTGGTGTTGCGGTACTATTTGCCAAAACATTGTTCTTCATCTTCTTTTATATGTGGGTGCGTTGGACAGTCCCGCGTTTCCGTTACGATCAATTGATGAATTTGGGATGGAAAGTTTTGTTCCCCTTATCAATCGTCAATATTGTACTTACGGCCGTGGTTATTTTAGGAAGACAATATTTTAATTTTTAGGAGTAAAGTTTGATAGTAGTAGTGTTGGATAGAATTATATTTTTGCAACGCTTTTAAAAAAGCAGATAGGAGATGATAAGCATCTCAAAACTTTAAAATGGCTACTGATATTAAGTCCATGTCGCTTTCTGGCAGAAAGATTGATGTTTCTGAAAAGGAAATGACCTTTAAGGAGAAGATGTATGTTTTTGCAATTGCAAAAGGCATGGGCATTACCCTTAGGCATTTTTTTAAACCGAAAGTTACAATCATGTACCCTGAGCAAAAACGCGAGTTTTCGCCAGTATATAGAGGTCGTCATATTTTAATGCGCGATGAGAATGGTGCTGAGCGCTGCACCGCTTGCGGTTTATGTGCATTGGCTTGTCCTGCAGAGGCAATTACAATGACAAGCGCTGAACGGAAAAAAGGCGAGGAGAATTTATACCGCGAAGAGAAATATGCATCTGTTTATGAAATAAATATGTTGCGTTGTATTTTTTGCGGATTGTGTGAGGAGGCTTGTCCTAAGGAAGCTATCTTTTTAACTGAGGATATGGTTAGCTCGGATTTCAAGCGCGAAGGGTTTATTTACGGTAAGGATAAACTGGTAATGCCTTTAGAAGATAAGATACATTGATACATGATTTTGAAATTTAAATAATAGCATACAGCAAGTGGCCTTTTACATTTTTCTCTTTTTAGCTTTTCTCTCAGTCTTTAGCGCCTTAATGACGGTTATATCGCGTAACCCTATCCACTCGGTAATCTATCTTATCATTTGTTTCTTCTCCATAGCCGGTCATTACCTTG
>JAQBNQ010000079.1 GCA_028288545.1 Bacteroidota bacterium | reverse complement strand
GGATTTTAATTTCCTGCTTTAAACTACCAGGGTACATCCTGGTTAGCCTTTGTAAGATAGTAGACAAGTATGGCTGCATAAGAAATCAAAAGACTTAATCCTGCCACCAAATCAAATCTTACCCGCTCGGGATGTTTGGAGCTTTCGTGAAGGCGAAGAGAAATGACCGTACAGAAAAGGATAGCGAGGATATAGATAAAAGTAATTTCGTGCACCTTATCTACCAAACAATTGGTAGCGCTTTGCGGAATATTGCTGTCCACTACATACTTGTTAGCTGCTACGGCAAACAAGGCGCCGATACCTAAACCAAAGCGCGAATCCATGTTAGAGGGATTAATACCAAAAACAATAATAGCCACAAGGAATGCAATAAATACCCCCAGGCATAATTTCAGAAAAAATCCGACAGCATCTATTCGCTTTAGTTGAATAACATAAGCCACCCGGCTATATACACTGGTGCCGTTTCCATTGGGATCGCCAAAATCGGTATTGTAGGCAACCGGCTTTGAGAAAATCTTACTCTTCAAAATATTCCAGCCGATAAGATTGATATCCTTTTTAAAGCTGAGCGAATCCAGATCGTTTAGCATAATGGCCTGTGTAGTATCATAGGAGGAATTCTCAAATTTTAAGGCCAATCGCTGCTTATCGAAGGGATAGTTTTCGAGCGCCCATTTTTGATAGACCGTAGCTTTACAAAACTGTTCAGCCCACCAATAAGTACGACCTTTTGAAATTACCCTGGTGGAACTTTGCCGCGTGTAGGTATAATCTTTAGCGTTAGATATCTCTATAAGGTTGATCCTATTAATGGAAGCGAGACTATCTGCTTCATCGGACTTTCCATTCCCGTCCAAATCGCCTTCTACTACGCTCCACATCCAAAAATTGGTGCTATAAGAATAGTTCGCAAAATCAAGGTCGTAAATGGACTCGATAAAAATGCCCATCTTAATAGTATCCCGCTTATCGGCCGCAAAAAGGCTGGCCGATACAAAAAATAGCAACGGGGTTAAAAGTGCAAAACGTTTAAAAGAGAATATTTTCAAGATGAGGGCTTTTGCTCTAAAATACCATTCATTTTTACAGAATAAAAATCTCCTTTCCGAATATTTTGATAGTTCACATCTTTCCACATTCAATTAATTATAATGTTCCACCTTTTCTGTTACATTAGCATAGATTGTAAATATCTAAAAAGAGGAAAAGAGAATGGATTTAAGTTTTCTTGTTACGATGAAATTTGAGATGGCGCTTACGCTGATCATTTTCATTCTTCTTTTTTTAAAGATAGGCGATAAAACAAGTAACGCTTCCATTATCAGGATCGCTAACGCTCTTCTAATCATTTCTTTCGGACTATGTTTTTTGCCCGGCAAAAACGAAGTGCTTTTCAGTGGCATGTTTCGCAGAACCCCGCTTTTGGTTTTAGAAAAAGGAGTACTGCTGGTAGCTACCATTATTATTTCGCTCAGCTCCTTTCAGTGGTTGAAAAACCATAAACATCTTCCAGAGTTTTACATGCTATTGCTGTCCTCTTTGCTGGGTATGTTTTTTATGATGAGCAGCGGCAACCTGCTGATGTTTTATCTTGGGCTCGAGCTTTCCACTATCCCACTCGCCGCGCTTTGCAATTTCGACCTGGATAAAAAAATATCTTCTGAGGCGGCTATGAAAATGATCCTGTCATCGGCATTTTCTTCCGGTATTTTGCTGTTCGGTATTTCAATGATCTATGGCACTACAGGCTACTTAGACTACACCGCAATTTCAACATCGCTTAGCGGAACACCATTACAGGTTTTTGCATTCATCTTAATTTTTACGGGCTTTGCCTTTAAGTTATCTGTAGTCCCATTTCACCTTTGGACAGCCGATGTTTACGAGGGCTCGCCAATTGCTGTCACCGCATTTCTATCTGTGGTTTCTAAAGGTTCAATGGCTTTTGTTTTTATCACTTCCTTGTATTGGGTGTTTGGCTCACTTTCAACAACCTGGTATTACATGCTTGCCTTTACCGCGGTTATAACTATGGTAGTGGGTAATTTATTTGCGCTAAGGCAGAGCAATCTTAAACGCTTCCTGGCATTTTCATCTATTGCCCAGGTTGGCTATTTGCTGATTGGTATTTCCGGATTTTCAAACATGTCTTTAGGGATAGGCTCCGTGGTCTATTTTATTTTGATCTATGTGTTTTCGAATCTTGCCGCCTTTGCCGTAATTTCTGTCATCTCATCCTTAACCGGTAAAGAAACCATTGAGGATTATAAGGGATTATACAAATCAAATCCAACGTTGGCATTGGTAATGGCCTTATCCCTTTTCTCGCTGGCGGGTATTCCGCCCACTGCGGGATTTTTTGGCAAACTGTTTTTGCTAACCTCCGGCGCGGGAATGAACAACTGGCCCCTTATCATCATCGCTTCGCTTAATCTTATTATTTCATTGTATTACTACTTACGCATAATCCGCGCTATGTTTATTGACGAAAGCCAGGAGCCGATGGTAAAACTTTCTTTTTCGTCGGGTGAAATACTGGCCTTTATGTTATGTGCCGGGGGCATATTATCGGTTGGATTTTTGAAGGGATTATTTGAGATGATATTTAATGTGAGTTCCGGTTTATAGTTTTCGGTTTGGTGTTTACAGTTATTTGATTTGTGCTTGAACCTGGTTTAAGATAAAATTTTAAGTTGTTTTTTCTTTGGAGACGTTAATATGGCAATCAATCAAAATCATTTATTCGACGACCTGGATGGTGTTAAGTGCGCCATTGTAGAAAAAAACTGCCAACCAGAACGCGTGAAGTTTTTGAAAACGCTTTTGGAATTTAATGGCTATACGGTTATTGTAGCAAAAACTCCGCCACCCAAGACACCCGCTACGCCACCTGCTGAAGGCGCACCGATACCGCCACCACCGCCTGAAACATTTACTGTTGGCGTAACACACGTAGCATTTAACGCTACCAATGCTATATTCGGCAGATTACTTCGAACCCCGGATGGACATGTAGTGACGATTGATTACTGGCAACAAAAGGATAGTGTTTCACACGATGAGATACTTTATTTCGAAAGGAAAAAAACATAAAATTCCTTCTTGAATACCAGAATTTCTGGCCAAAAATCTTCCCCGCTCCTGATGGTCGTCCCATAATAGGCCGAAAGCCTGCCTTTGTCTAGTGTCTATTATCTAATGTCTACTTTCACATCTACTTAAAAATAAATTTATCTTGCGTTTCCTTTTAGCACAAATAGATGAAATACGTATCGCCACTGACTTTTTTAAGTGAAGACCTCGCCGGGCACACAGGCGAGGTAACTGCCTACGAAATTCAGTTGGTTAAACGCAAGCTTCTTGCTGAGGCCGAACTAAGCGATCAAAAAACCGTCATCCGAAAAGGCGTTGAGTATTCCAAAGAGGATATCATCTACCTGTTTGATAAGCTGGGCGGCAACCTGCGCATGGATTACCACCAGCGCATTTATGATAGCCGCCCCTTGCGCGAATTTTTAGAAGCGGGGATGTATGATTTGTCCGAGCCAATATTTAAAGGAGATGAAGAACAGGAATTCCTGGATTTTGTCCGTCCCTGGTTTATACCGGTGTGGAGCGACGAAATGCTGATAGCCCTGCGCCAACGCAGATCCGATTGTCTGTTATACCTGTTGCAACAAACCGATAAAATATTCGACGAGATGATGCTGATTGAGGTGTTACAACCTTTTGAAGCAAGACTCGAAGACCTTGATAACAGTGCGGTGGAATGTGGTAAGCGCATTGAGCAAACAAAATCATGGAACGGACACGAGGTAGATCAATACATCAACCCGGCGCTCATAAAATTTTTCAACGCACTGCCCTATACCTTCAGTTCGTTCCGCAACTCGTACATGATTGCCATGATAAACCTGGGGGTGTTTATATATAACTCAGGCAACAAAGGTTCGGCATTGGCTTATGCAAAAATTGGGGTAAATCTCGATTGCGATGATTACTACCTCAATCAAATGAAGGACCGGGTTGAAATTTTTGGCAACAAAAAGAAAACATCCACTTCCACCAGCTCTTCTGATTCCAGCTGGCTTTCCGGCGGGCGCATTGTTTGGATAGTGCTGGTAGCCTTATCGGCTATATTAAGATTAGGCACCTGTAACAGTCATTCGTCCTCCGATTCGTTCACCAACAACAGTACCTTTACCGAGTATCTTAAAACTGCTGAAGAGAGTCGTCGCACCATTGCCGCTGCCAGTGAGATCCTTCGCTCCGATTCGGTTAAAATCGCTTATGCAGCGCTCGATGAAAAAAACGAAGCCTTCCTAAACTCACTTGTAAAAGCCTTACGTGCATCTTCGCATAGCCTCGTTCCGGTTAAATATCCCGCAGAGGACCAACCTGTAATTGGTATGGAAGTTGGAAGTCTGCAAAGTGCAATTGATAAAGGATGGAAATCAAAAGAGGAAATGCAATACGCAAACTCACAATCACTGCCTCTTATGTTTTTTAATCTTACCCGTACCCCCATGGTTTTGCTTTATAATGATGGGCCCGAGCTTAAAGTTTTAAAAATAAATGCCGGCGATTCGGTATTCGCTAAAGTGCATGAGGGCCGGCTTATGACAATTCCATTTTTTGGCTCAGGCTGGTACCCCAATAAAAAAATATACAGCAATAAAACACCCAAAACCCTCTTGGCTAAAGGTTGGTTTAAAAACTGCACCGACCCGTACTCGCGTATATCGGGCCACGTAAACATTTTAAAAGTCGTCATCTCAGATCCACTCAACACCGATCGCATCGTATTCACCTACCCCCATCAAGACAAAGATTATTTCTTCTACGTGCAAGGCGAAAACATCATCCGCGATTACGACATGAATTGATTAAGATGTCTCCCGTTGGATAGGACTGTCTCCCGCTGGCCTGCCTGTCGGCAGACAGGCGGGAGAAGATTTATTCCGTTACGCAGTAAAAGGAATCAATAAGAGGGTGGACGGCACTCTGCCTTTGTCTAAAGTCTAGTGTCTAGAATCTTGTGTCTAATATCTGAAATCTATTTCAATCCCGTATTACTATAATCCGTTTTCATCAGCAACTCATCAATCAGGTTATTTACAAGCGCCTGGTTAATACCACCCAACTCGCCATAGTTGCGCTCGTCAAAAGCCTTTTCGCCCGAAGCAAAAAGTTTTTTGGCGCGGTTGTAATCCTTATAAGAGGTAGACGGGAAATTGCGCAAATTCATAAACCGGCCGATAATATACTCTGGATCGTTAGAGCGTATTTCATAGATCATTCTTTCAAGATCCACTATAACCGCTTTTACCACGTGCGCCGAAGGCGACAAAAGTATCTGCGCTTCGTCAGCTACAATTTTTTGCAGTTGTTGCTTTTGGCGCGGGGTACCACGTTCACTCAGCAATTCCTCCATGTACTTACGCGTCTCTATATATTCTTCCTTCAGTTGGTCTGCCGATTCAAACTGGTTCTGCTCATCAAATAATTGCGAGTAATAACGCTTTCTTTCCTCCACCTGGTAAACCGTATCAGTAACATCTCCCTCCGGCGCTCTTTTAAGTTCCAGTATCATCTGACCCAACTCATCATCGTTCCTTTTCAGGTTGTCCGCATTCACATAATTTTCCGAACTAAGCGCATCCGACAATTCGCGTTGGCTGCGGCTTTTTAATTCCGTCAACTCCATCAATAACTTTTGCCGGTTTATCTTTCTTTCGGTCGGTTTAAAAATATTCGAAAACTCCTGCGTGGTGCTAATGCAAAAAGCCACCACCTTAATATCCCGCGATTCGCTTATCTCAAAGGTCAACTCAAGGTCCGAGCCTTTATAGATATTGCCGGTAAGCTCCTCTCCCCCAATGCGCAAATAACCCAATGCAACGCACGAGGCGGGCTTTGAAAACCTGTTGCCCTCAAACACATTAATTATCACCGATTCTGCGCTACCTTTTGTAACCGTGCGCGACAAGGTTTTAACCACGGTTTTCTTTAAAGGCAATAAAGCGTTTTTATGAAAAATGATTTCCAGCTTGGTGTTGTTGGTGTTAATGTTGTCAACCTCCAGGCAAATATCGTTTGGCAAAGTTTGCCCGTAAATACTGTAGGTGCCCTGGTTAATCGAAATAGTTTCAGGATAGGTGTACACTACATCACCGCCGCTGTCAAATATTTTAAATACAAAATGATTGTTGTTGCCGGCCAGTAAGGGCAGCACCGCAGATATTTTATCCTTCAAAGGCACCATGCCCGTATCAAATCCACCATCGTTACGGATAATGCGGTAAAAGTGATTGGCCACCGGTCCCTCAATAGTAGCCACATAAACTTCCTCTGCATTGCTGCAATGTTTGTTGTACGAATGCCTAACTTCAAAAGCTGTTTTATTATTAGCAGCCTCCGCAACCTTAACCGAATCATCGCCACCTGCTGCAATTTTCGAAGAGGCAAAATAAGCCGCACCTACTGCAATAGCTGTGGTAGGGTCAATAGAGTTGTTGACCTTAATACCTGCCTCTTCTTCCAGCATTTTTTTAACCAATGGAATATAAGTGCTTCCACCCACCAGCAATATTTGCCGTATTTGTTCCGCTGCAAGTCCGTTATTGCGCAGTAGGTCTGTAATGATCTGTATAGTTTGTGCAATCTTCTCACGTATCAGATCCTCAAACTCCGAACGCTGTATTACTATTAATTCCGTCTGAAGATTTCCGGCGCTGTTTTCGTAATCAAATTCTATTTCCGCCGATTGACTAACTGAAAGCTCCTTCTTTACTTCTTCGGCCTTATGCAATAAAATATAATACAGGCGGTTCAGTTTAGATCCCGCCGTTTTCAATTCTCCCAACACATTCTCGTAACCCGATTTTAGCTGAAGGAATGGCGCAACAAATTTTTCGATGATAAGATTATCAAAGTCCAATCCGCCCAGGTAGTTATTGCCTTTGTGATCAAGCACACGCATTTCGTTGCCTACTTCCACTATGGCCGCATCAAAAGTGCCTCCACCCAAATCATACACCAGCCAGTTACCTGCAAGTTTATCTTTATCGGCTACCTTGTTTACAAATGCAAGGCTGGCAGCAATAGGTTCCTGCAACAACACTACTTCCTTTATTCCCGCCTGGTATCCCGCCTCTTTAGTGGCGTTGCTTTGCAGTGTATCAAACGACGCAGGGATAGTAATAATGGCCGAGTTTAATTGCTCGCCCGAGTAAATAAAATTCTTCAACTCCTTTAATACATATGCCGAAAGCTCAACCGGCGATACAAATGCGCTGGTCGATTCAATAAAAAAACGTTGGTCTGTACCCATCTTTCGTTTAAACGACTGGATAACATTCACCGGGTCCTTTTCAATCAGCTCTCTTGCCTTTTCACCCACAATAACTCTTCCGTTTCTAAAAGCAACGCAGCTTGGTAAAGTTTCTTTATGCCCCACCGGGTTTTTAAAAACCTCAACACTTCCTTCTTTTGCTATTGCAATCAGCGAGTTAGTGGTTCCCAGGTCTATTCCTATATTAATTGTACTTGCCATCAAATCATTTTTTAAATCCTATTCAACAATAACTAATCCCTGTTGTATCATTTCGCGTTTGCCGTTTTTGCCAATGTATATAACAGGCTTAATTACATCGGTAATAGTTAAGGGCGATAATAAATTTATGGAAACAATATTGGCCTCACAATCGGTGCGGCTCATGTCGTATTTTTCACCGGTCGGATCGTGTATGATAACCCCATCTTCTTCAAACACGTTTTTAATGCGCTCGCACGAACGTTCAATAGCCGAATTTTTTTCGCGCTTTGCACGTTTGTTTATATCGTGCATCTGGTTAATTACTTTGGCAAGGGTAGCTTCGGTTATCATGGCTCAAATTAGTAAAAATGGGCCGTAAAATAACGCTTTTGTTTCATTCGAAAAAATGCGCTATCGATACTGCTTTTTTGAGCCTGCCAGGCTTATCTCTTAATGCCATCGCAACTTCATTTATTTTACAACGCTGATCTTGCCAATCCACCTGTTGCCCCCACTTATGATCTCAACATTAAGAAGGCCAGCGGTAACTAACGGAATATCAACAATAAACCGACTCGCTTTAATTTGCTGCTGTTCAAAAATTATCCGGCCTGTAACATCGTATAAGCGGATAATGTCGATATCCGCATTGGCATCTATAATAAAATTACCCTGGTTGGGGTTCGGATACAGTTTAACGATCACATCGTTAATTTCTTTCAATCCCGTAAAGGTGTAATTAAAGGCAGCCGAAGTATCAGAAACACAGCCGGTAGCAGTAACTATCACCTTGTAACTTCCGCTTTGCGTTAGTCCAATGGTTTGCGTGGCTAAACCGCTCGCCGCGTCATTAAATAACCATTCATAACTATCTCCGCTTACGCTGCTGGCAATAGAATCGACCCCTACCGTAACTATAACCGGCGTAGCGGGAATTGGATTAATTGTAAGCCTTATTGAATTTGAAGTAACATTGATAACGCTAACACACTGCGCATTCGGCGCGAGTATAACGCTAACCAGGTCACCGCTCAATAAAGAACCGGAAACGTATGTATTGCCGTTGCCTGTAACATTCAAGCCATTCACCAGCCATTGATAACCCGGTGCATTTCCTTCATTATTGGCTGTGGCGGTAAAAGTAAGTAAGGTTCCGGCGCAGACAGTATCGTTTGGACTGACCGAAATACTGACCGATGGCGTTACAAGTGCCGTAACCGAAACGGTGATAGATGAAGACGTTGCTGTTGTTGGCGAGGCACAGGTAGCGTTGCTTGTAATCACGCAGCTAATTGCATCATTATCATTCAGGGTGCTATCAATATACGTGGCAGAATTACTGCCAACATTATTTCCATTTTTCTTCCACTGATAAACCGATGTTGCGCCCCCGTTCGTTGATGTAGCTGTAAATGTAACCGGTGTTCCCGCGCAAATATTTGTTGCTGTTGAACCAATGCTAACGGCAGGAATAACTACCGCATTAACTGTTACAATAATAAAGTTTGAAGTGGCCGTTGAAGCCGTTGCACAGGTAGCATTGCTGGTTAAAATACATTTAATGGTATCCGCGCTGCTTAATGTATTGTCGGCGTAAGTGGCAGAATTAGAACCAACAGCACTTCCATTTTTCAACCATTGATAAGCAGGTGTAATTCCTCCATCGGTTGGTGTTGCAGTAAATGTTACAGGGGTTCCTGCGCAAATATTGGTATCCGATGCTGCAATAGTAAGCGACGGGGTAACAGTAGCATTCACCGTTACCGTAACAGAATTTGAATTTGCAGTATCCGGTGCAACGCATCCCGCATTGCTGGTTAAAGCACAGGTAATAACATCATTAGTACCCAAACCATTATCGGAGTATGTGGATGAGTTACCGCCAACGTTATTTCCATTCTTCCTCCATTGATAAACCGGGTTCGTTCCTCCGTTAACTGCAGTTGCCGTAAACAAGGCAGGCTGGCCCTGGCAAATCAAACCCGGTGCAGTTATAGAAATGGAAGGGGTTACTGTTCCGCTAAGCGTTATAGTAATATTATTGGACGTGGCAGTAAGTGGCGAAGCGCATAAAGCATTACTGGTAAGCACACAACTAACCACATCATTATTCGCCAAAGTGCTGTCAACATAGGTATCAGAGTTAATGCCAACGTCTACGTTATTCTTTTTCCATTGATAAACCGGAGCCGCTCCTCCGTTAGTTGCTGGGGCAGTAAAAATTACCACCGAACCTGCACACACTGTTGTTTGAGATGCATTAACTGAAATCGCAGGCACCAGTAAAGGATTCACAGTTATCGAAATAGCGTTTGAAGTTGCTGTAACCGGCGATGCACAGCTTGCATTGCTCGTTAACACGCAGGTGATTGCATCGTTATTTACCAGGCCATTGTCGCTATATGTCGCGGAATTTGCTCCCACATTATTTCCATTCTTTTTCCACTGGTAAGCCGGCGTTGCACCACCGTTAGTCGGTGTTGCGGTAAAAGTGATCAATGTGTCCGCGCAAATAGTAGTAGCACTTGCACCAACATTTATAGCGGGAACAAGTGTTGGATTCACCGTCATAGTAACCGTGTTGGATGTTGCAGTTGTGGGCGATGCACAGGTTGCATTACTGGTTAACACGCAGCTTATAACATCGTTATTTGCTAAACCATTATCCGTATACGTAACTGAGCTTGTCCCCACATTATTTCCATTTTTCTTCCACTGGTAAGCAGGGGCCGCTCCTCCATTAGTTGGCGTTGCTGTAAAGGTTACTAGGGTACCCGCACAAATAGTAGTGGCACTTGCACCAATACTTACAGATGGTATTAAAATCGGATTTACCGTCATCGTTATAGTATTTGATGTGGCCGTTACCGGCGAGGCACAAGTGGCATTGCTGGTTACAACGCAGGTGATCACATCATTATTTAGTAAAGCGTTGTCTGCATATGAAGTGGAGTTGGTGCCCACATTATTCCCGTTTTTCTTCCATTGATAAACCGGCCCGTTGCCACCGTTGCTGGTTGAAATAACATTAAACGTTACATGCGCCCCATCGCAAATGGTTGTTGCACTTGTAGTAATAGTTAAAGCCGGAGTTAAGATTGGATTAACCGTCATTATAACCGGGTTGGAGGTTGCCGTAGAACTTGAAGTGCAGACAGCATTGCTCGTCAACACGCAGGTGATAATGTCACCATTCAGCAAAGCATTGTCAGCGTAGCTGGTGGTGTTCGTTCCTACATTATTCCCATTCTTCTTCCACTGATAGGAGGGTGAACTACCTCCGTTCGAAATACCGCTTACACTAAAAGTAACTTGTGTACCGGTACAAATAATTGAGCCGCTTGAGTTTATAGCTATGCTGGGCGTTACAATTGAATTTACAATTACACTGGTAGCCGACGATACAGCACTATCACATACATTGTGTACCGTAACAATATAACTTCCCGTCTGCGTAACATTAATTGCCGCCGTACTTGCCCCGGTTGACCAGTGATAAGTATAACCTGTTCCACTATTAGCGGTAAGCGTAACACTGCTCCCCGCACAAAAATTCAAGGGTCCACCTGCTGTTACATTAGCGGTGGGGGCCTGTCCGGTGCCAATAGCAATAGCGGTAGAGGTGGTACATCCGTTTGCATCAGTTACGTCAAGGCTATATGCTCCGCCCGTGATTACAACGGTTGACGTTGTAGTGCTTCCGGTACTCCAGTGATAAGAAACGAAACTGTTAGGTGTTGAAAGCGTGTCTTTGGCACCGGGGC
>JAQBNQ010000053.1 GCA_028288545.1 Bacteroidota bacterium | reverse complement strand
GATTTAGAACATTTGTTCCTTTTATTACTTTTGGCCCGCCCTGCGGAAACGGAATTATAACAGAATCAACCAAATAATCATGTCTGACAAAGCGATCATCAACCTCGAAGGAAAATCTTACGAACTTCCGGTTATTACAGGAACAGAAAACGAAAAGGCAGTTGACATATCAAAGTTACGGGCGCAAAGCAGCTATGTAACTTTTGATGAAGGTTACAAAAATACTGGTGCAACCACCAGTGGTATTACTTTTTTGGATGGTGAAAAAGGAATACTGCGCTATCGCGGATATAATATTGAGGACCTTGCCGAAAAGGCTTCTTTTACTGAAGTAATGTACTTGTTGCTGAACGGCGAATTGCCTACTACCGATCAGTTAGGCACTTTTGAAAATAACTTAACCCAACACACATTAGTTCACGAAAACCTGGTGAAGGTATTTGAAGTTTTCCCAACCGGTTCACACCCTATGGGTCAGTTGATGACTATGATGGCTTCGCTATCATCTTTCTATCCCGATTCTTTGAACCCGAATAAAAGCCCCGAGGCTACTAATCTTACAATTATCCGCCTGCTTGCTAAAATGCCTACGCTGGCAGCTATGATACAGAAAAAAGGAAAAGGCCATCCTGTTCTCTATCCTCAAAACAAATACGATTACGTTACCAACTTCCTTTACATGACTTTTGGAAACGTAACCGAAGAATATCATGCCGACCCTGTAGTGGTTGATGCCATGAACAAGCTTTTAATATTACATGCTGATCATGAGCAAAACTGTTCAACTTCTACAGTTAGAATGGTTGGTTCGTCACACGCAAACCTTTATGCTTCGATCGGTGCCGGAATTGCAGCACTTTGGGGGCCACGTCACGGCGGAGCTAACCAGGAAGTACTTGAAATGCTGGAGTATATCCGCGATAAGGATAATGGAGACGTAAAGAAAGTAGTTGCTGAAGCAAAGGATAAAAAGCGTTTGTTGTTTGGTTTTGGTCACCGTGTTTATAAGAATTTTGACCCTCGTGCCAACATTCTTAAAAAGGCTTGTGATAATATTTTAGCTAAGCTTGGAGTGAATGATCCTTTGTTGGCTATTGCTAAAGAACTTGAACAAGCAGCTTTGAGCGATCCTTACTTCATCGAAAGAAAACTATATCCTAACGTTGACTTCTATTCTGGAATCATATACAAGGCACTGGGTTTCCCAACGCCAATGTTTACCGTGCTTTTTGCACTTGGCAGATTGCCCGGATGGATATCGCAGTGGAAAGAGCTACGTGAAAACAACGAAGATATTGGCAGACCACGCCAGATTTACACCGGCCCCGTGCAGCGTCCGTTCCCTGATATGAAAGGCAGGAAATAAAAGGATACTGACCCGTTAGACCAATTCATTACAGACTTTTCTTAACAGAGCGCTCACCTACTTGCTAATTTATCGCGTCTATATAAGAGCGATAACTAAATAATGCTATTTTAGTCAACTAACTTTTACTATGAAAAAACTATGCTTGCTTGCAGTTGTATGTATCCTTCTTGTAGAAATATCGTTCGCTCAAAATAATGTGGGCATTGGTACTCCGGTGCCTGACCAGAGTTCTATTCTTGAATTGCAGTCCAACCAAAAGGGTTTCCTTGTGCCCCGGATGAGTAGTGTACAAAGAACTGCTATTGCAGTGCCGGCCGACGCCTTGTTGGTTTTTGATACTGATAGCGGTTGCTTCTTTTATTATAACTCTGCCCAGTGGATATCCTTGTGTAAATTATCTGGCCCTGTCGGACCCACAGGCGCTACCGGTGCCCAGGGAGTTGCCGGAGCGGCGGGAGTCGCAGGTGCAACCGGAACTACAGGCGCGGCTGGAGTGGCTGGTGTAACCGGGGCGACAGGCTCTCAAGGTATTACCGGCGTTACGGGGGCAACAGGCCCAACAGGACCCTTAGGGCCAGCAGGAGGGGACCTGTCAGGTATCTATCCGAATCCGACAGTCGTAGCGTTGCAGGGAAATCCTGTAAGTGCAACGGCACCCGTGCTAAACAATATACTTTTTTGGAATGGCACTTCCTGGATACCGAACGATGGCAACGGTTTATTTTGGAAAATCACTGGCAATTCCGGAACCACACCCGTCAATAATTTTTTAGGTACCACCGATGCTCAGGACCTTGCTTTTAGAACTAATAACGTGGAAGCAATGCGTGTTACTGCTGCCGGCAATGTAAGAATAGGTGTTGCGGCTTATACCAATCAATGTGGTGGAGCAACTGCGACCGAAGATCCGAATGTACGCTTTGCCGTTACCTGGGGTTTTTCAACAATGGGTAATTATAATAATGACCCTGCTGTTCACCCCGCTGCGCCAAGCACCAGTTGGATTGACGGTGTGGGTGCTTTAGCAATAGGTATGAACCGGAATTCAGGGACCAGCAATGTTGATTTTTGGAATAATTCTGACCCTAATAATGGTGCGGCAGCTTTGGGAACCACCAGCCGCGCTTTTAACTGGCGCAATTTCCAAAACAGTGGCGGAGCCTGTGCAGAGAATTTATTAATGACTTTAGATGGAACGGGAAATCTTACCTTAAACAGGTACTTAGGTTCAGGAGGAACGGCCAATGCCTATGCATTCAATAATATTTCAGATGAACGGGTTAAGCAGAATATTAAAACGATAACTGAACCCGCTTTAGAAAAGGTAATGAAATTGAATCCGGTGTCTTATAATTTCCGTCAAATCTATTACGAACCAACGCAGAAACTGGAGATTAGCAACATAACTTCGGGCCCTAAACAAATGGGCTTTCTGGCGCAAGAGGTATATGCGCTTTTCCCCGAAGCAGTAAGTAAACCGTTGGATGAGAGCAAAGATCTTTGGGCTATAGATTATTCAAAACTTACGGTGGCTCTCACAAAGGCAATGCAGGAGCAGCAGCAAATGATTTTGCAACAGCAAAAGGAGATTGAGGAGTTAAAGAATGAAATACGCGGAGCTAAGTAATAATTTATTGTTTGGCATACTCACTTAACTCCAACCAACGCAATTCCTTTTCTTCAAGCAGTTTTGCAACTACACCAATGCGCTCTATCATTTGATTTAATTCGGCATAAAGGGCGTTGCCCGAATTTATCTTTTCGTTCAATTCAGATTTTTCCTTTTCCAGCTCCGGCATTTCTTTTTCAAGTGCCTCGAATTCGAATTTTTCTTTAAAGGAAAGTTTCTTCTTGGGCTTTGCCTCCTGTAGTACTACCGGTGCAGGCTTTACCTGAATTTCTTCAGTCATTCTTGTGCCTGTCTCAGATTTTTTATTTTTGGTTTTCGCAACCCGCCATTCCGAGTAGTTGCCGGGAAAATCGTTTACCACACCATCGCCTTCAAAAACAAATAAGTGGTCTACCAGTTTATCCATAAAGTAGCGGTCGTGCGATACAATGATCACACAGCCCTGGTATTGTTCTAAAAAGTCTTCCAATACACTCAGCGTTACCAAATCAAGGTCATTGGTAGGCTCATCAAGAATAAGAAAGTTAGGATTTGGAAACAGGATGGATAAAAGCTGAAGACGCTTTTTTTCGCCGCCACTTAACTTTGAGATATAGGTAAATTGTTGCTCCGGCGTAAACTGAAACAACTGGCAAAACTGGCCTGCTGAAACTTTGGTACCATCGGCTAAAGGGAAATACTCGGCAATGTCTTTTACAAATTCAATTACGCGTTTATCTTCTTTTACCTCTAATCCTTTTTGCGAGAAGTAACCGTATACCACGGTTTCGCCGGTATTTATTTTACCTGAGTCCGCTTTCTCTGTTCCCAGAATAATATTCAGGAACGTAGATTTACCTACGCCGTTTTTTCCAATAATACCGATTCGTTCGCCGCGTTTAAAGGTGTAATCAAAGCCTTTCAATATTACAAGGTCATTAAACCGCTTGTAAACTTTTTTCAATTCAAGGATCTTACCGCCAAGGCGGGTCATTTTTGAGTGGAGTTCCAACTTCTCTTCATTTTTACCAGAGTGGGCTTTTTCATCCACAACGGCAAAAGCGTCAATTCGCGATTTTGATTTGGTTGTACGGGCTTTAGGTTGCTTGCGCATCCAGGCCAATTCCTTGCGATAAAGATTTTTTGCTTTGTCAATTGAGGCAGCGTCGGATTGTTCGCGTTCAATTTTGCGAATCAGGTAGCTTTCAAAATCGCCGCGATGCATATATAGTTGCTGATTCTCCAGTTCAAATATTTCGGTGCAAACATTATTTAAAAAGAATCTATCGTGGGTTACCAGTAGTAAAGTCGTTTTTGGTGTACTTAAAAACTCCGCCAACCATTCAATCATTTCAAAATC
>JAQBNQ010000040.1 GCA_028288545.1 Bacteroidota bacterium | reverse complement strand
TCCGCTATGTACTTGCCTCTACTTTCCCCGAAACAAAGGACTCGGAATTTACCTGGAAAGATTACCAGGTAAGAGTAAACAGCGAGTTGGTTGGCATATTCGGCAACTTTGTAAATCGCGTTTTGGTGTTGTGCGATAAATATTATGAAGGGAAAGTGCCAAAGTCGGACGAATGCACAGAACTGAAGACCTTTGTTCTTGAACAGAAAACTAAGGTGAGCAACTCACTTGAGGATTTCAAGTTTCGTGAAGCGTTGGCTGAGCTAATGAATGTAGCACGACACGGTAACAAACTGCTTACCGAAAAAGAGCCCTGGAAAACATTTAAGCAAAACCCCGAACAAACAGCATTTACACTTTATGATTGTTTGCAGATAATAGGTAACCTGGCAATAATGTGCGAGCCCTTTCTTCCTTTTACATCGAAGAAGTTATTTGATATGCTAAACCTGGATGCAAAGGATTTTTCGTGGAGCGACATTGGAAGGCAGGATATAGTTAAACCCGGCCATCAGCTTGGCAAGTCAGCGCTGCTGTACCAAAAAATTGAAGATGAAGTAATTCAAAAACAAGTTGATAAACTGCTGGCTACTAAACAGCAGGAGCCAACGCCAACAATAGCGAATAACAAAATGGAAACGCAATCAGAAGTTCAACCGCAAAAACCTGAAATTACATACGACGAATTCACCAAAATGGACATTCGCGTTGGTACTATACTTACTGCTGAAAAAGTTGAAAAAGCAGATAAATTGCTTAAGCTTTCTGTTGATCTTGGGTTTGAGACCCGCACGGTGGTTTCGGGAATTGCAGAGTTTTTTAAACCCGAGGATATAGTGGGGTTGCAGGTTTCAATGATAGCCAATTTGGCGCCCAGGAAGATAAGGGGCATAGAATCCAAAGGGATGATATTGCTGGCTGAGGACGGTGATGGCCGGCTTCGTTTTGTATTGCCAAAGGAATTAACCAAAAATGGCAGTATCATCAAATAAATAATTCCTACTTTCGGAAACCAATTTCTTAACCAAAACCTGACGTTCATGAAAACGAGACTTTACATTTTGTTCACATTATTAGTTTGCGGGTCGCAAATATTTGGCCAGGCGCACTACAAGGATATGATATACAGTAATGTGTCTATCAGTACTGTTCAATATTCCGACACTTTTGCGCAATCAATGGATATTTACCAACCGGTGGGAGATTCTTCCTGTTTCAGGCCTGTACTTATACTGGCTCACGGTGGTAGCTTTATCAATGGCACAAGGGCTGATGACAACGCTGTAGTAACATTGTGCAACAACTTTGCTAAACGCGGTTTTGTAACTATTTCAATCGATTACCGTTTGGGTAATGCAATTAACATGGCACTTGATTCAACTTACGCAATTAACGAAGTATTAAAATCTATTGGCGATGCTAAGGCTGCGGTAAGATGGTTAAGAAAGAGTGCTTACACTGGAAATACTTACAGGATTGACACCAACTTTATTTTCTGCGGAGGTAATTCTGCTGGTGCGGTTCTTTTCATGCATTACATCTATATTGATAGTGTAAATGAAGCGCCTTCCGCATTAAGAAATATTATCATTAACAACGGAGGCATAGAAGGTAATAGCGGCAACCCGGGGTACTCCTCAGAGGTTCGTGCAATTCTGAGTTTAGCAGGTGGATTAAATGTTCCTGAATTTGTTGGTCCGGGTAGCAAGCCAATTGCGCACTTCCAGGGCGACCAGGATAACGTTGTTCCTTATGGTTGCGCTGATGCCGAGCAAGGTGCCATCCAGGTTCGTCTGTGCGGGTTGAGCGCTTGCGATCCAATCTACAATGCTAATGGAGTAACACACGTAAGTGTTGTTTTCCCTGGCGATGGACACGTGCCTTGGCAGTCGGATGCCTCTAAGATGACAAAGGTTGATACTATTTGCGCTAACTTCCTCGATAGCACAAATGTTTTCCCTGCTATTACTTATTGTGCGCTTGCAAACGGAATTAACGATGTAACAGATGGAAAAGATGTTACGGTTTTCCCAAATCCTGCAATGAGCCAGGTAAATGTTTCTATCACTAACATGGCAGCATATACTACCATTCAATTGGTAGATGGCCTTGGTCGTTTGGTACAGGAAAAACCGGTGACTACTTACATCAACACCATTGAGCGCAATAATATTGCCGGTGGAGTTTATTTTGTAAGACTGGTTAAGAAAGATGGACAAACAGTGGTAAAGAAAGTGGTTTTTGAATAAGAGATTTGTTTAAGATAAAATTGGAAAGACGCACTTAACGGTGCGTCTTTTTTTATGTAAAAAACGCTTATAGGCAGAATCTTAATAAAGTTCTATGGCCCTTTCCTCTTTCATTTAATTTGAGTTTATCCTTATTTTTACATACAGTAAAAGATGTTTAGAATAATAAGGAAAATCCTGAATGAAAATATTTCCAATCACCTTATGGTTTGTTTTATCCGCAAATTTTTTGTGCGGGCAATCGTATGATTTAGGTTCATCAACTCCTTTTATCCTGGCAAGCACCAGTACTATTCAATCAAACGAACTGGGTGAAACGCGAAAATTAAATATTTATTTACCCGAAGGGTATTCACCGGACTCGGCAACTACTTACCCGGTTATATATCTGTTAGATGGTTCGGCAAACGAAGATTTCATTCATATCGTTGGTATAGTGCAATTCTTAAACATGATTGGAACTTTGCCAAAGTCGATAGTAGTTGGTATTGCAAATGTTGATA
>JAQBNQ010000018.1 GCA_028288545.1 Bacteroidota bacterium | reverse complement strand
CATCCTTAACCACATCAGGGCTGGCCCCCCATCAGGCCTAGTATATCCCCTGCAAAAACGGCCCCGAGGACACTTACCAGGATTATAATTACAGAAACCACGAGCAGTGACTGAGCGCCTGCATGTGCCGCTGCTTCAGGATTTCTTTCACCTATCCTTCGGGCTACAACTGCTGTGGCGGCTGTGCTTATACCTATGGCAACAGAGTAGACAAGGGTTAACACCGATTCGGTGAGGCCCACGGTGGCAATAGCACTTTGACCCAGCTTGCTGACAAAAAACATATCGACTACTGCAAAAATGCTTTCAAGGCTTAGTTCCAATATCATGGGCACGGCCAACAGGAACATGGCGCGGGAAATACTTCCGGTGGTGTAATCCTGTTGTTCGCCATTAAGCGATTGACGGATCACAGCAAAAACACTTTTGAAAGAGGGGGAATTATTGGGTGCGGGCATTTTTAAAAGAGGGGTGAAAATAGTGTTTTCAGTTTTGTTGAAAATCTGTTGGGTGAAAAAGCGGGGGCAAACCCAATTGTCGCATTCCCAAACAACCATGTCAACCTCACCCCTCTGCCTTTGGCATCTCCCCTCTCCATCGAAAGCAAGCTACGCAAGCATACGATAGAGAAGGGAGACCCTAATAGTTTAAGCAGGTGTAGTTTGAAATCGCTTTAACCAATGGTGACGGATTAAAGGGTATGGCATACGTATGAAAAACGGGGTTTCTACTTTTTGAATAGTGGTGTTGAGGATTTTTTTAGATGTGAACTCCGTAATAGAATGATTTTAAACAGCTTACAGGGACGAGTTAATCTAATTTATAAAGTGTTTTAACCCGAAAAAAGTGCCTAAAGTAGAAATTCAAAAAAGCTGTTGAATGGGTACAAAAACTAGCTGCTGTGCTTCTTTTTGTTCAGCTCATCACGAATGCGGGCGGCGAGTTCGTAGTCTTCGTTATCAAGTGCAGCTTTGAGGTGCGTTTGAAGTTCGGCGACGGTCATGTCGGCGTAATTAGAAGACGAAGATGGGTTGGTTAAGTCGGATATTTCTTTTTCCTCGGTAGAAGAGACCATGCTTTCCTCGTTAGGGTCGGCTTCAACACCGGCCTCAAGGATGATTGATTCTTCAACATAAATAGGACAGTCGAATCTTACAGCAAGAGCGAGAGCATCGGAGGTACGGGAGTCTATTTCAAAAAGATCGTCTCCCTTTTTGCAAACCAGGTTTGAGTAGAAAACCCCATCCAGCAATTTTGATATATAGATGTACTCCAGTTGTATCTCGAAGGTGTCGCAGATGGTTTTCATCAGGTCGTGGGTAAGGGGACGCGAAGGCTTCATATTGTCGAGCGCCACAGCAATTGCCTGCGCCTCGAAGCCGCCAATTACAATAGGCAACCTGCGTGAGCCGCCCACTTCTCCAAGTACCACCGCAAAAGAATGAGACTGCGTTACACTGTGCGAAAGTGCGATAATCTCTAATTCAATTTTTCTCATCAGTTTTCAATATAGCTCAACCTGTGCGAAATGTAAAAGGTTTTTTTGGAAATAAAAATGTCACTCGTTTAATACTTACGGAGTGACATTTTTAAAAATTCGCTTGTTATAACGAAAAGCCACTATTTAGTGGGCATTTTTAAACTTCATATACTCTTCAATCAGCTTTGGCACTACCTGGAAAGCATCGCCCACGATACCATAATCGGCTGCTTTAAAGAACGGCGCTTCAGGGTCGGTATTGATAACCACTATCACTTTAGAACCGTTAACCCCGGCCAAGTGCTGTATAGCGCCTGAAATACCAACCGCTATATAAAGATTTGGACGAATTGTTAATCCTGTTTGACCTACGTGCTCGTGGTGAGGACGCCAGTCCACATCAGCTACCGCGCGGGAACAAGCCGTTGCAGCACCCATATCGCGGGCAAGTTCTTCAATCATTCCCCAGTTTTCAGGGCCTTTTAAGCCACGACCTGCAGAAACAACTAATTCAGCCTCTGTTAAAGGAATAGTACCTGTTATTTTATCAACTCCTTTTACAACGGTAGTAAAGTCAGTATCTGCAACAGTAGGTGTAATTTGAACCACCTCGGCAGATGCAGTGCCTTTAATTGGAGGCAATGAGTTTGGATTTACTGAAATCACTTTAACATCAGTAGCTACCTGATACTCGGCAGAAGCTTTGCCAGAGAATACATTCTTTTTTACAACAGCTGTGTTGCCGTTAAATACAGGTAACTCCACCGCACCCGGTACATAACCTGCCTTTAGCTTAACGCTTAAGCGCGGAGCAAGTAGTTTACCGTTATTATTGAACGATAGCACAACAACAGTTGCACCTGATTCGGCAGCGGCCTGGGCTACTATTTTTGTGTAAAGCTTAGAATCGAAACTATTGAAACGGGCGTTATTGGCCTGAACGACTTTTTTAACGCCTACCTGGCCAAGGGTAGCCAGCAAATCAGCAGGAGCCTCACCTATAACCAAAGCGATAGAGTCGGTACCAAGGCTTTCAGCCACTTTTGAACCATAATAAGCAGCTTCTACAGATGCCTTCTTTATTTTTCCGTCCGCTATTTCTACAAAACTTAAAACTGCCATTTTTTCTAGTATTTAGTATTGAGTATTTAGTAATTAGACTGCTTAGATCACTTTTGCTTCTTCGTGTAACAACCTTACAAGTTCGCCTACATTATCCGGTGATACATACTTGCATTGTTTAGCCTTTTCAGGAAGCGCATAGTTAACAACGGTGGTTAATTTATCGGTACCTGCGGCTGCAACAACGGTTAAAGGTTTAGTACGTGCGCTCATAATTCCTTTCATATTAGGGATACGGGCAACGGCCAGGTCCTTTTCGGCACCAACAAGCAAAGGAAGTTTCACTTCTACAGTTTCTGTTCCTCCTTCAATTTCGCGCTTTAGAGTAGCAACGCCGTTTTCAACTTCTAACTTGGATACGAGGGCAACTGCAGGTATATCCAGCAACTCGGCCACCATACCGCCTATTTCGAACGAGTTATAATCGATGGTCTCTTTTCCGGTGATAATAAGATCGTAGTTCTCGGTTTTTGCATGGTTAGCAATTTGAGTAGCTACAAAGTAAGCATCTGTAGGGTCGGCATCAACACGAACAGCTTTATCTGCACCTATAGCAAGGGCCTTGCGAATGATCTGCTCGGTTTCAGCACCACCTACGTGTATTACTACCACTTCGCCACCTTGCTTTTCTTTTAGCTCAATAGCACGTACAAGTGCGTACCACTCGTCGGTTGGATTCATAATAAAAGTAACGCCATCGGGGTTAAACTTTGTATTGTTTTCGATGAAGGCGATCTTAGATGTTGTATCGGGCACTTTGGAAATTGGAACGAGTATCTTCATTATTATCAGTTTTAAAATTGCGGTGCGAAAATATGGATATTTGACTATTCTCAAAACAAAATATCCACCAGCTTTTTAAAGCGTTTTTATCTAACGGTGGTCGGGAAAACTACGACTATACAGGGTTTGATGAAATGCTATGTCAATTTAAGTTTAAATCTGCCTTTTAAGCTTACAGCGATTGAAATGCTATTACTTTTGCAGCAAAATTAAATATGAAGAATATTAAAACTTATATGCTTTTAGCCGGCATAATACTCAGCCTGGGTGTTTGTGGACAGGACGTTGAGGATGCCCAACTGCACAATATTGGTAGAATTAAAACTGACGGAACGATTGAGGATAAACAGTTCCACATGGTAGGCCGCATTAAAACAGATGGAACTATTGAGGATGCCCAATACCACCTGGTAGGTCGCATAAAAAGCAATGGCGACATTGAAGATGCGCAATATCATATGGTGGGACGGTTTAAATCTAATGGCGATGTGGAGGACAAACAATTTCACATGGTTGGCAGAATAAAAGATAACGGCGATGTGGAGGATGCCCAGTTCCATATGATATACAGGACTAAGAACGTCAAAAAGGAATGGGCTGCGGCGGTTTTGTTTTTCTTCAAGTTGCTTCATACATAAAAAGATGAATCAGCGTTTGCAGAAATTAATGGAAATGGAAAAGCAGAAACCCGGTGATGCGTTTCTGAACTTTGCTATTGCCCAGGAGTTTGTAAACAACGGAGATGACGAACAAGCCAAAAACCGGTTCGAAACTTTGCTTAAAGAACAACCCGCTTACCTTGCCACCTATTACCAGGCCGGAAAACTTTATGAAAGACTGGATGACACTAAAAGAGCCATTGATACTTACCAGTGCGGAATTATTGTTGCCAAAAACAATAACGACCTTAAAACTGCGGGAGAGCTAAATGAAGCGCTGAATTTAATCGTTGATTAGGAATGAACAAGAACAAGACCCTGCTACAAAAATTTATTGAGTTCAACGCCATTAAAAGAATGGCTGGAATAAAAAAACGATGCCTGTTAACCGTTAGTGGTGGAATGGATTCGGTGGTAATGTGTGACTTGTTTAATAAGGCCGGATTTCCGTTTGCCATTGCACATTGCAACTTTACGCTGCGGGGAAAAGAATCAGACGGCGATGAACTATTTGTAAAAAGCCTGGGCGAAAAATATGGCGTTGATGTTTTTACAAAAGCTTTCGACACCAAAAAATATGCAACTGAAAAAAATGTTTCTACCCAATTAGCTGCCCGCGAACTGCGGTATCAATGGTTTGAAGAATTGAGGGTTGAAAAGAAATTAAACCTTATAGCAACTGCGCACCACCTGAATGATAATATCGAAACTATCGTCTTCAACCTGGTAAAGGGAACCGGCATAAGGGGATTAAGAGGAATACCGGTAAGGCAGGGGAATATTGTTCGACCACTATTGTTTGCCACAAGGGATGAGATACAAAATCATCAAAAGGAAAACCAACTACAGTTTCGTGAAGATAGTTCCAATGCCGAAGAGAAATATACCCGCAACAAAATCCGCCATTCGGTTATTCCTTTGCTGAAAGAAATTAATCCATCGCTTGAAGCTACCCTGGGCGAAAAGATTGACCTGTTCAGCCAGTTGGAAGCGATGTATGAACGGCAAATGAGCAATGCCGCAAAACAACTTTTCCTTCAACGGAAAAATGATATTTATATCCCCATTCTTAAATTAAAGAAAACTAAGAATGCCAATAGCGTTCTGTTTGAGTACTTGAAGCACTACGGTTTTGGGAAAGAGCATATTGAAGATATGCTGGCTAACCTGAACAACACACCGGGCAAACAATTTATTTCGGATAAGGCGCGTATTATTAAAGACCGACAGTTTTTTATTCTGACACAATTGCCCGAAAAGGATTTTACCACAAAGCTGATTGAGGAAAAAGATTCAGAAGTTAAACTAGGCAACGTAAAACTGAAGCTATCGGTTTCAGCTGCAGACAAAATAAAGATCACCGCTGATAAAACACTTGCGTTTATCGATAAGTCAAAACTTCAATTTCCGTTAATAGTGCGAAGATGGAAACAGGGTGACTACTTCTACCCTTTTGGTATGAAGTTGAAAAAGAAGAAGCTCAAAAAATTTCTGATAGACGAAAAGGTGTCGCTTAACGAAAAAGAAAATATCTGGGTGCTGGAATCGGATAAAAAAATTGTTTGGGTGGTGGGCTATAGAATAGACGAGCGTTTTAAAATTACACCTAAAACTACCCAGGTTTTAAAAATACAGATGAAAGCAAAAGTTGCTAAGACCGCTTAATCTGAAGAGGAAGTTTTTCTCTAACCATATACCTACATTTGAGCAAGGATTGCCCCACTGAATATTCCTTTTAACACAATACCGCGCGTTTTGCACTCCATAATGACCCTACACTTACAGGCATAGACTTTGTTCTATTGTGATTGTCGTTGAGATTGCGAAGTACATTTTGTTAACCTCTTAAATTAAAAGCTATGTTACGTTGGTCATTCATGTTCCTTATAATAGCTATTGTAGCTGCAGTATTTGGTTTTACTGGCATTGCAGAAGGTGCAGCCGCCATTGCCAAAACATTATTCTTTATCTTTTTAGCTGTTTGGTTAGTAATGCTGGTTTTGGGCATTACCATCTTTAAAAAGGTATAAAGAACTGCACTTATAACTTCTTCGGCACCGGTGGGTCGGAGGTGGCCATTTCATGGATCGCCTCCACTAGCTGGTCAAGTTCCCGAAGGGTGGTATATACGTGTGGTGTTACGCGTAAACCGTGAACATTTTCACGGTTTATGCCTGTAACATGTATCTTTCTTTTTTCGAATAGCTTGTTATCCATATCCTCCATTTTCCAGCCATCAATGCTAAAGGTGGCGATGGCACAACTAAATTCGGGCTTAAGGGAGGTGTATAACTTAAACTTTGGATACTTCAGCGCTTTTTCGCACCAATAATTTTTCAAAAATCGCAGGCGTTCTTCTTTTCGTTTACCTCCTATCAGGTAATGAAAATCAATGGCATTGCTAATCGCCATTTCTGCCGGGAAAGAGCGCGTTCCCAATCTTTCAAATTTCCTGATATCCTCTCCGTCCGGGTCATCGGCCGAAAGAAGCGCCCATACTTTTTTGATCTTCTCTTTCTTTACAAACATAAAACCCGTACCAAACGGAGCGCAAAGCCATTTATGAAGGGATGTAGCATAATAATCGCAATCAAGGTCAGCTATTTTATGGTCTATGTGCACAAATGAATGTGAAGCATCTACTATTACCTCGCAGCCTTTTTTATGTGCCATGTCAGCAATTTTGCGGGCGGGGAGTATCTGTCCCGTCCAGTTTATCATATGCGTTATGTGAACGATCTTTGTTTTTGGAGTGATGGCCTTTTCAAATTTATCAACCAATATATCGTCGCTTTCAATGGGCAATTCAAGGTCAATCCAATTCAACTTGATACCGTCTCTTTTTTCGCGCTGCTTCCAGGCGTTCATCATATTGGGGTAATCGAATTTGGTAAGCACCACCTCATCCCCTGCTTTTAAATTCAAGCCAAAGATCACTGTATTCAGTCCCTCCGTAGTATTGCGGTTGATGGCTATTTCTTCGGTGCTGCAACCTGCAAGTTCAGCAAGTTTTATGCGTAAAGCTTCCCGGCCGGCATCCAGGGTTCGCCACATGTTGTAGGATGGCACTTCGTTGCAATAACGGTAATCCCGTATATGGGCTTCCTGCACCGAAATGGGTTGGGGACTTACCCCACCATTATTGAGATTAATAATACTGGAATGAGAGTATTGTTCGCGCACCCAGCTCCAAAAATCTTCATCCTTAGCTACCTCTGTAGGTTCCATAGGTTCCAGACGTTCTAAATGCTTTTGAAGAGATGCAGCGCTGGCAGGCTGCATAAACTCAATAAGGGATAGTCCCGCAGTGGCCAGGGCTGAATGTTGAAGGAATTTTTTTCGCGAAAACATGATAAGCGGTTTAGACTACGAAGTAAATGAAAATGCCGCAGCCTGATTACAGATTCAGAATTTAAATTATACAGCCGGGCGAATCCTAATTGTTCACAAGTCTGACCTTTATCATTTGCAGATTTTTCTTTTTGGGCTATGTTTGCAGCGCATTTTTTAAAATAAAACCACAATCATGAAAATTACAGTAGTAGGGGCCGGAGCAGTAGGTGCAACCGTAGCCGATAATATTGCAAGGCGAGAACTTTGCCACGAACTGGTTCTGTTAGATATTAAAGAAGGTTTGGCAGAGGGCAAATCGGCGGATATGAATCAAACTGCGGCCCTGCTTGGTTTCGATACCAAGATAACCGGTTCGACAAATGATTATAGCAAAACTGCCGGCAGCGATATAGTGGTGATAACTTCGGGTATCCCACGTAAGCCGGGAATGACCCGCGAAGAGTTGATTGGTACAAATGCATCTATTGTTAAAGGTGTTACCGATAATATCCTTAAAAATTCGCCTGATGCTATTATCGTGGTTATCAGCAATCCAATGGATACCATGACCTACCTGACTTTAAAAACCAGCGGCCTTCCTAAAAACAAGATCATAGGCATGGGTGGAATTCTGGATAGCTCGCGCTTTAAGTATTACTTATCCCAGGCTTTAAAGTGCTCACCTGCTGACTTACACGCTGTTGTAGTTGGTGGCCATGGCGATACTACGATGATACCTTTAACCAGGCTGGCTACTTTAAACGGAACACCGGTAAGCAACCTGTTAAGCACAGAAGAACTTAATAAGGTTGCCGCAGATACCATGGTTGGTGGTGCAACCCTTACAAAACTTATCGGAACCTCTGCCTGGTACGCACCCGGTGCCTCGGCTTGTGCTTTGGTTGAAAGCATTGTTAGGGATGAAAAGAAAGTTTTCCCTTGCTGCGTAGCCCTTGACGGCGAATATGGACAAAAAGATATTTGCCTTGGTGTACCAGTTGTATTGGGCAAAAACGGATGGGAAAAAATAATTGATTACAGGCTTGATTCAATTGAGCAGGATCTGTTTAACAAGAGTGCTGAAGCAGTAAGAAGCATGAATAGCGTACTTTAATTTTTAAGAAAATACAATAATGTTGATGTTGAACTGTTAAGTAGTAAGAATGTACCCGGTTTTTTAATTGACACTAAAAAAGTCTCCGCCAAAAGCAGAGACTTTTTTGTTTAACCAGGGTACTGTCACAAACCTTGTAGGGTATTGAAATGATATTATTTTAGCAGTATGAAGAAAAAAGAAAACATAGTTAAGATCATACTGGTAGAGTTTAAGGAAGGAGGGTTTCACCTTTTTTTGAACATGAAAGTGAACGGTAAAAAATGCCGGTTCCTGGTTGATACGGGAGCCTCTAAATCGGTAATAGACAAAAGCTATTTTGAAGATAATTTCGGCAAGAAAAATCTGCAAACCATCAGGCAGGAAACTTCTGGTCTTCATGGCTCGGTGCCTGAGTCGTATTATGGAAAGGTGAAGGAAATTGAAGTAGGCCAACACAAGATCAAAA
>JAQBNQ010000013.1 GCA_028288545.1 Bacteroidota bacterium | reverse complement strand
ATTAAGAGGAAAGGACGTTGTACACGCCGATGTAGCCCGGGTGGACCTGATGAGCATTGACGCAAATACCTACAAATACTTTACTGTGATTAGAAGCGTGTCGGGCTCCGGTAATCCAATATCAACTGCTACTCCCCAAAATCCACCAACCAATATTGTAGGTGGCGCATTGGGTTATTTTTCTGCCTATCCGATACGGAGCAAAACGATTGTTGTGCAGTAAAATTTGTGACTACCGGGGTATCAACGAGATGGTTTTTCCACCGTTTCCTCTATATAAACTACCTGCTTACTCCCAATACCGGGATTCAGCCATATACGGGGATTCGATTTTACTTTATAGCAACTTCCTATTTCCCACCCTGCTGACCTATCCCATAGTTTTCGCTTCGGAATATTTTCATAGGCCCCGTGGCCGCATAATTCAAATTTATAGATGTCGGCATTACCGGCAATTACTTCTGTGGCTCTTTTAACGCCTTCATAAAACAGGTCGGCCGCTCCTATCATTTCGCTGTTTAAATTTACTGATATCATTTCATGGGGAAGGGCAATTCCCATGTATTCAATTTTACCAGTGTTTAGATCCTGGCGCGGAAAAATAAACCAGGGGCAGTAATAATAAACATCGCCAACCGAAATTAACTTATAGCCGACGTCATCTTTATGATTGATCCTGATAAGGCCGTCTGCCTTGCTCCAAAATCCCCAAATGGCTTTTGTGTTCAGCTTTTCTGTTTTGCCATTCACCTTAAACCTGGCAAAATATTTCCGGCCGATGTGATGTGAGCCCTTGTATGCTCCTTCCACCACTTTCCCCTTCACAAAATCCTCGTAGGTATTAAAATAACCCTCGCGGCCAAAGTTTAAACTGCTCAGTTTAATATCATCTTTTTGAGCCGAGGCAAAAACAAAAATGAGAAGTAAAAAAGTGGTACATTTTATTTTCTGATTCATAATATCCTTCCTTTTTGTTTGCCGGGGAGTTTAACAAAGCCCGCACCGGTTTGGTCCTCATCAATTAATTGCCCCATCAAATAAAATAAAAATTTAAGGCTTTCGTTTTAATGGCTTCTAAAAAAGTATTGCAATTAACAATGACCTTAACCCTGCTCTCCAATAAAAACCAACCCGGGAATATCCTCCGGGCCGCCTTGCTTTTAGTGTTATGCATCTCCCTGCTTAATACTTCTGCAGAGGATTACCGCAGAGAAATAAAATGGAGTGCTAAGCCCCAGTCGTTTTCCCTACCCGGTGGCAAACCAATTATTCAGCCCACGTTTACCAATGCACGACCTATGGAAAAGGCCGGGCTACTACCCTATTACACCGAAACTTTTCCGGTTACCTCTGTTGGCAACATTACGGCGCAAATACTAAACCCGGTTTACGTGGCTTCTGAGCATCTGGATGATGCCAGCATCAAATATGTAAAGTCCACTGTTGAGGTGGAAGCCGGCTTTTCCTACTATCGCAAGCAGCCTAAGGCTTATATCTCTTTTCTCCCTTTCAGGAAAAATCCAACTACCGGGGCCATAGAAAAACTTACCTCATTTACGCTGCGCATTAGTGTTGTGCCAAAACCGCAAGCGCGTTCAGCAAATTCTTATACCGGCACTTCTGTTCTTAATAGCGGCAGCTGGTACGAGTTATCAGTAAACGCCGATGGCATGTATAAAATAGACTATGCTTTCGTTAAAAACAAAATAGGTATTGATCCGGGCAGTTTTAATTTAAACACTCTGGCAATTTTTGGAAATGGCGGCGGTATGTTACCCGAAATAAACGGAACACCCCATGCAGATGACCTTACCGAAAATGCCACACTGATTGTAGATAACAACGGGAACAATAAAATGGACGACGGAGATTATCTTTTGTTCTATGGACAAATGGCCGATGATTGGAAATATAATTCCACCAACAAATCGTTTTACCACGAAAAAAATCTGTACTCCGATAACACATTTTATTTTCTGACCACCAACGCAGGAACGGGAAAGCGCGTTCAAACAATAGCCTCTCCCGGCAACGCCAATAAAACAATCACCGATTTTGATGACCATGCCTATCATGATAACGACCAATTTAACCTGGGCGCAAGTGGGCGAACCTGGGTGGGCGATAAAATGACCAGCTATGCCAATACGCAGTCGTTGTCATTTAATTTTCCCAATATCATTACTTCAGTGCCGGTAAGTATACAGTCGTCTGTTGCTGTAAATGCTCAGTACAGTTCTTCTACAGTGGTTACTGCAAACGGTCAAAACGTAATTACACATAGCGATGGCGGATTACCAAATAACGGTGGCTACCCACCTGCAGCAGTTGGATATACCAACGCCGGCAACTACAATGCCAACTCTGCACAAATTAATATCACTTACACATTTAATGTAAGTTCCGATCCTGCCGGCAGCGCCGCCAGTTATATTGATTGGATTGAATTAACAGCTAAACGCGCCCTCACTTTATCAGCAGATGCTATGACATTCAGAAATGCATCTTCCATCGGCACTGGTAATATTTCGCAGTTTGTTCTGGCGAATGCTAATTCCGGCACCTTGGTTTGGAATGTTACGAATCTCAATGCAATTGTCCAGATGCAAGCTGGTTTAAGCGGCTCACAACTTTCATTTAGTGACAATACCGATCAGCTAAACGAATACATTGCCTTTAACCAGGGGGCCGCTTTTGGAAATCCCGCATTTGTAAAACCTGTCGCTAACCAAAATCTACATGGCATAGGCCAATCGCAAATGATCATCATTTCTTACGATGATTTTATACCTGCATCTAACGACCTGGCCGCCTTTCATAAAAGCAACGACAATATTACCGGTGCAGTTATTCCATTAAGCCAGATATACAATGAATTTGGCAGTGGCAAGCCGGATATTTCGGCCATTCGAAATTTTGTAAAGATGCTTTACGACCGTGCCGGTAACGATACTACAAAAATGCTGCGTTATGTTTTGCTAATGGGCGATGGTTCTTTTGATCCAAAAGGAAGGATAACCAACAGCAATAACTTTGTGCCCTGTTATGAAAGTTACGATTCGTACGGGCAAACAACTTCATACACTTCGGATGATTATTATGGACTATTAGACGATGGCGAAGGTGGGGCCATTGAAAACGGAAACCAGCAAATGGATATAGGAGTTGGGCGCTTACCTGTTGAAAGTGAAACCGAGGCTGCCGACATGGTTACCAAGATCAAAAATTATAAAAAAACTACGGCAGCCTGTAGTACTTGTGTGCAGGTTGCTACTAACAACAGCTGGAGGAATGCATTGACTTTTGTTGCAGACTATTTGTTTGAAGAGGAATCCGATTTTGAAACCAGCACTGATGGATTGGCAGAAAGCCTGAGAGCGCAATACCCGGTTTATAATTACGATAAAATATATGTGGATGCTTATAAAATGATAACCACGCCGGCGGGTGACCGGTTTCCGGATGTAAATGCCGCCATACTAAACCGTATAAATACCGGCACTCTAATTTTGAATTGGGTAGGCCACGGTGGAACCTCCAACTGGTCGAACGCAAGAATTTTTAATGATGCCGACATTGTTCAGCTTACCAATCAGTACTACCCGTTTTTTATTACTGCTACCTGCGATTTTAGCCGGTTTGACCTGGCTGATAGAACTGCGGGAGAATCGTTAGTGATCAATGGCAAGGGTGGTGCAATAGGGTCGCTTACCACTGTACGGCTGGTTTATGAGGGCGCCAATACCTCGCTCAACAACGCCGCCTTTCAATTTATGTTTGCGTCTTACCAGGGCCGGTATCCAACCATTGGCGAAATAGCAACATTGGCAAAAAATAATGCTAATACGGATTTCAATAACACCAGAAAATTTGTTTTGCTTGGCGACCCCGCGCTTACTTTAGATTATCCGCGGTACAACATTGCCACAACTTTCGTAAACAATAAACCGGTTACGCTGCCTCATGATACATTAAAAGCTTTAACACAAATAACAATTAAAGGCGAGGTAAGAGATGACAACAATAACAAACTAACTTCCTTTAGCGGAACTATCTATCCATTGGTGTATGATAAACTAACTCCTTTTCAAACCTTAGGTAACGACCCCAACCATACGGTGTTTACTTTCTACCAATATAAAAGCCTGTTGTTTAAAGGGAAGGCAACAGTAAGCAACGGCGATTTCAGTTTTACTTTTATTGTGCCCAAGGATATTAATTACCAGTTTGGCAATGGCCGGATAAGCTATTATGCAGATAACGGAAGCAACCTGGATGCACATGGATATAGTACCGATATTATTATCGGCGGCTCCTCAGATACTGCGAGGTCGCGCACAGATGGTCCTAAACTGAATGTTTATATGAACGATACCAAGTTTGCTTTTGGCGGAACAACCAATGCAAACCCCATGCTATTGGTTGAATTGCAGGATCCTGGTGGAATTAATACCACCGGTAATGGGCTGGGCCACGACCTTACCGCAGTTTTGGACGACAACTACCAGAACAAAACTGTTTTAAATAATTATTATGAAACAGCACTTAACGATTTTACCAAAGGCGAAATAAAATATCCCTTTACAAAACTTACCGACGGAAGGCACACGCTT
>JAQBNQ010000009.1 GCA_028288545.1 Bacteroidota bacterium | reverse complement strand
ACTTCAGGCGCAGTAGGCAATATTCAAAAGCTTACATCCGGTACTGCAGCAAATACCCCAATTGATAATACCAACTATGCTTACTTTTTGCAGGCAAACATGGCTACTGCTACGTTTCCCTCTCTTGTTCTGTATAAGGTGGTGATAACATATACCGTTTTAAAAGTTGATTAGCAGCAGGGTCTCAAATCCTAATATTTTTTCTCTAACTTCTTTTCCACTTTGCCGTCGGCAGTAACGCGGTAATCCTTTTTCGTACCGCCTTTTGTGCAACCAACTTCGTATATTTTACCCTGGTCGGCAGTCTGTATTTCTTCGGCATCTGCAATTTTGCAGCTGGGACTTTGCTTCATCACAGCATTACTAACCGTTTTAGGAACCTGTGCAGTAGGAATGCTGGTTTCTGTTTCAACCCATACTCCTTTTTCATTAAACTCGGCCCGCTGATTATTGTTTGCCATTGTAAACTTTGCCTCGTAATTGGCATTGGGCTCTTTTGCCCACTGAACATCACCAGCCGCAGGAAATTTTGATTTAAATGCACTAAGCACTTCCTGGGGAACTTTATCTGATTGGATTGCCTGGCCAAATGATGCTGTGCAGAACACCGTTGCTATCAACAGCACTATAATTTTATTCTTGCTCATACAACATGGGTTTAGTGGTTTTAAAAAAAAATAAACGACTCAAACTTTCTCTATAAAGTTAACGCGTATTTTTGTCTTAGATTTGATTTTTTGATACAGTTAATTGGTAAAATTATGTTGAGGACAAAGATCATTTTATGTTTAGTTCTGCTGCTTATAATGCCTTGCTCTTTAAAGAGTATTAACGCTCAATTACTTAGCGCAAATAGTTATAAAAAACCGGCATCTGCTATAGCTGATTCAGGCAAGAAAAACATGACGGATGTAAATATTAACGGCATTAAATTTGTAGATTTAACAGGCCTTTTACAGAAGGTGGGCGATAAATATGTTTTGGTTGCGAATAATATCTCCTATAGGTTAGCAAGCACCGACGCTGAGTGTTTGAAATATATTGGGCAACAGGTGAAAGTGAGTGGCGTTTTAATGCAGGGATACGATAATCCGAAATATGGGAAACAAAATCTTCCCATAAGCCAAATAGATCCGGCAGATGTTATCAATATAATAAGCAGTGTGCACATTCAGCCAAATTCCTGAGGAAGTTGATGTGAAATATTATAGTGTGCCGGTCTTCTTGCCGGCCTTTGCGTTTAAATACTATCTGCCTTAATAGACCTTATGTGCTGTAAAGGTTATAAAAGCTGAAAGACCAAAGGCCAAGGGTACCGTCCCATATGATGGCGCTCTAAACTGGGCCAAAACCATTTCTCTGGTTGCAGATTTAGATCTGTCGAAAGATTTAAAGTGCTTTCGTTTTGCTGATATTGATTAATTGTTTGCCCGGATACTACAACGTTACTGGTTTGCATAACCTGTCCGTTTTTGGTAAGATATAAAACGATCATTGAAAATTTGCCTATATCCACCATGCTAAATCCAGTTTCCACGCTCATATCAATGTGATAGATGCCAGCTTCAGGGGCGGTAAACCCCATTGCAGTATCAGGCGTCGTAAAGCCATTGCAGTAGTAAACACTATCAACCGAAAAATTTACGACATCGCCGGGATAGCTTGGTTGAAGCGCTCATGCGCTGAAACAATGACCAAATAAATCAAAACTTAAGAAAGTGAAAGATATAACACTTAAGGGCAGACATACAAAGATGAAATCGATTTTTTGTGGTTGGACTGGAAAGCTGCTACCGGGTTTTGCGAGGCGAACCAATATCTGATTCAGATATTGCAGGATTTACGCCTGTACCATTTCCTTAGGCAGGATAAAGAAGAAAGTACTTCCCTTCCCCTTTTGCGATTCGGCCCATATAGTACCGCCGTGCTTTTCAACCACCTTTTGGCAGATGGTCAATCCGATACCGGTTCCCTGGAACTCGCCATCGGTGTGCAAGCGTTTAAATATCTTAAATATCTGTTGGCTGTATTGCTGGTCGAAACCAATACCATTATCGGATATATTAAACAGCCACTCACGTCCCTTTTCCTGCACATTTATTTTAACGGTGCGCTTGGCGTTGGTGTTATACTTAATACCGTTCTCAATCAGGTTCTGGAACAACTCCGTTAGCATGGTTTCGTTACCCTTTATAAGTGGCAGGTTATCGCAAATTACTTCGGCATTGTTGGCAACAATAGTATCGTTCAAACCTTTGCAAACTTTATTTACTATACCATTCAGCGAGATATCGCTGGTAAGGCTGATTTGCTGATCTAAGCGCGAGTACTGTAATATGTCGCGTATCAGGTCGCTCATTTTATTCGCGCCCTCTATCGAGAAGTTAACAAACTCCTGTGCTTCTTCAGGCAACAGGTCGTTGTGTTTTTTCTTTAACAACGTTAGGTAAGATATGATAGTGCGGATAGGTTGTTTCATATCATGGCTAACCACATATGCAAACTCTTCCAGTTCTTTATTTGATTGTTCCAGCTTTTTGGCTTTATGCACCAATTCGTTTTGCGCCAGTTTAAGGTCGGTAATATCCCTGATGATAACCAGGTATTCGTTGGTTTTAAACGGCGCAATAATAGCTTTAAACGAGCGGTCTTTGTAAATGGTAGTATCGAAATATTCGAACGATGAAGCAATGTCTGAATCGGTTACTTCCTTTAAGGCGTCTTTAAAGCGCGAAGAAATATCCTCCGGCAACACATCGCTAAAGGTGCGGCCAATAAGCCCGTAATCCGGTATATAATCGGGCAGGGTAGATGAATTATTGGTACCGGTAAACTCACCGTTTTTATTAATGATGTACAGCCAATCGGGCAAGGCCCGTAAAATAGATTCGTTGGTCAATTGGGCTTCGTGCAAACGCATTTCGGTTCTCATACGCGTAAAGGCGCTGGATACCATGTTACCTATCAACCCAAAAAAGCTTAACTGCACTTTAAGCGCCCTTGCACCAAATACAAAAAGCACAAAACCGTTTACGATGTTTCCGCTTTGCAGTGGCACCAGGTAAAATTTCCTGTCAACCAGTTCGGGATTAATGAGCGCCTGTATACGTATAAGCTGCGAGGCAGCGTAAAAATTTCCGTGCGATGCCTTCTCT
>JAQBNQ010000478.1 GCA_028288545.1 Bacteroidota bacterium | reverse complement strand
TTTCAACCGGGTAGGCTGATATTGCGGTTGATTTTTTACCGCTTGGCAAATCCATTTTGGCAGCGTCAACAATAAACGCCGCTGATGAAGCCCATGAAGCATCACGGGCGTTCTTTATTTTAAAGTGCCAGGTTAATTCGGCTTTACCTGCCGGGCGTGATTTTGGATCGGTAACCTCACTTGCGCTACGGATGATCACTGTGCTTTCGCTTTTTTCGGCAGCTGCCCAGCGTTTTAGTTGCTCAGGGGTATATACCTCCTGTGGGTTCAGTAATTCGCCCGATGCTACAACGATATGATTAGCAGGAGCGGTAATGTTAAGGTCAAAATCCCCATATTCCAGGTAAAATTCACCCGGGCCGCTGTAGGGAAGGGTATTCCAGCCCATTACATCATCATACACACATACGCGCGGATACCACTGTGCAATGGTATAAACTTTACCATTTTTGGTCTGCAGGTAACCCATACGGTCCGACCCGTAATTTGGAGAAACGAATGAGTATTCAATTTTAAGTTTAGCCTGTCCGCCGTTGCCTACAATTTCCTTCGGAAGGAAAACCTGCATCCGGGTATCAGTGATCAGGAATTTAACATCAACATATTCACCTTTCAGGCCTGCAACCTTTACCGATTTAATTTTATAACCTGCATCAAATGCTTCGCCCCGGCCCCAGTTACGGCTACCTGCAGGTGGAACGATGGCTGTGCCTCTTGAATCAAGCTTAAATAAGTTTTGATCAAGCTGCATCCACATAAAACCTAATGTTTGCGGACTGTTGTTGGTATAAGTTAAAACTTCCGAACCGGTAATTTCATTGGTTTGATCATTCAGCTTGGCAGCCAATTGATAATCGGCACGGTTTTGCCAGTATTTGAAGCCGGGCTCACCGCTTGCCGCACGGAATTCGGTGCCGTTTTTGGTGTAAAAGCCAGGGCCAAAAGTTTCATGATAATCATACAGAGAGCCGGCGGGTGTGGTGGTGGGAGGCGCAACCTGCTGGGCATTGCCCATACTTGCGGCCAAGGTAAAGGCAAGGCTGCAACCTGCCATTAATTTTAGTTTCATGTTCAGTCAATATATTGAGTAAAAGAACAAGTATACTACAAATTAGGTAAATGCGGGAGCTTGGTAAAACGATTGTTACGGATTTATTAAATAATTTAATTCATCCTTAATGCCTATATATCAGGTGGATTAGAATGGGGATGAAGAATACCTGTAACCATTATCTGCAATGTGTTGTATTCCATAATATCTTTCTGTAGATTTATTTATGAATCACCCAATTAACCCAAACGAAGAGAATTTATCAATCTGCGCCGTTGTTGGTGTTGTCACCAACAACTTTTCACCCTGCATAGTGCGTAATTAAGCCAAACTCATCTATTCCTGTTTCATAAAACCTTGCGGATGAATATTTGTAATCTTCAGGATATTGAACCAGTTTCCATTTTTCCTGAATTGGATTGTTGTGGATATAATCCAATTTTTGAATAAAAACATCAGGAGTCCACAAATCAATGCTCAACGAATTTCTCTCCCAAAATTGATATTTTCTATCTTTGGCATTAACCAGGAATGCGGATAACCTATCCGCATTAGTATCTAACAACCTAAACTTCATTTGCTGAGCGGTAAATTTCAAGAAGCGCATTTGAACCAAATCACGCGTATGTCCATCCTGTATCTGCCATATTAAATGAATATGATTGGGCATTATCGCGAAAGCATAAATAACTATGCTTCCTTCGTTTTTTAAAAACACGAGACTCTTTATAATAATATCCTTATATGTATCCTCAGTTAACAATGGTTTCCATTCCAAAATTGTTGCAGTAAAAAATTGCGGATGGTAGTCAAAATTAATTTCAGCCATATATGCTAAGATAGATAATGAAAATCATAGCTTGTCATAGCCGATGTTATCAACAATAACTATTTTAATTATTAAGCCAATCTTCACGAATCGGTAGTCGGTAATGCATGGAGTTGAGTTGTTGGTGACAACACCAACAACGGCGGTGCCCTTCGGCTTCGCAAGTACTGCTATTCCTACTTCCCCAAAAAATGATCGGCATATACCTTTTCATCGAAGCCGAAGAAAAGGAAACCGTTATCTTCAATAACCGGACGCTTGATCATGCTGGTTTTTTGCTGTAATAATTGCAGTGCATCGGTATTGGTTTTGATGCTTTCTTTAACTGTGGGATCAAGTTGTTTCCAGGTAAGACCTTGCTTGTTCATGAATTTTTCGTAGCCTGCTTTGGCATCCCATTCCTGGAGTTTTTCGGTGCTTACGCCCAGCTTTTTAAAATCCTGGAAATCGTAAGCTACCTTATTTTCTTTAAGCCAGTCGATAGCCTTTTTTACTGTATTGCAATTGGTTATTCCGTAAACTTTCATGAGGTAAATTTACGGATTTCGAGATTCCGTAATAATGTGTAATTGCATCTAAACTCCCTCTTTTTACAATAAGGAGATACAAAACAAAAAAGGCGCAGTTACGCGCCTCTCTCCATAAATAACATTTAACAATTACCCATTGCCTCCGCCATTGCTTTTGCCGCCGCCTTTGGT
>JAQBNQ010000041.1 GCA_028288545.1 Bacteroidota bacterium | reverse complement strand
GTTTTTTTGTATATTAGCCTCAACGCTATAACTAAAATATAAGCTAAATAAAAATTTATGAGGAAATTAATTACAATCTGCGCTTTAACTTTAATGCTTGGCCTTAGCTCATGTATCAGGAATTGGGTATGTCAGTGTACCGACAATGCGCATAACGTTACCAATACGCCCATTAGTGGTGGAACTTTTCATCATGCCGAGCACACCTGCCATTCGATGAGCGGCGACTGCAATTTGCAAACTACGGAGCGATAGGTACGTATCAATACAGCCAATACATTGCTCCCCGATTCCGATAGCTATCGCATGTGCAACCTAAGAAAGCAATACTGATCTAAAGCCATAGTGCATCAGGGTCAGGTTAAATGTATCGCTAGGGATGCCTCATCCCCCCGATTTGCACCGGTCTGCGACCGATAGCCGACCCCTTCCGTCCCCGAAACGGGGAAACCAGGGCAAAAGGCAAATGCAAGTTAGTCGCGAATGTTGTGGTTTACTTGTATTTCTGGGCGGCGGTTCCACCGTTTCGGGGGTTAGGGGATCTGTAGTGCCACACAAAGCCGTTAGTTTAGTGTTAGCTGGACATCCAATATTTTTTTGATAAATTCATTATATGAAGTTACCTGTTGGAATGCCCATGTACTATGGTGCCAAGCCGGTATTATTTGAATTTGCTAAACGTATGAGATACGCGCCGACTGAAGCCGAAAGATTAATGTGGCAGATTTTAAGTAATAGCGAATTCCGCAAATACAAATTCAGACGCCAGCATCCGATAGCAAGTTTTATCGCCGATTTTTACAGTCATCCATTATTACTGGTTATTGAAATAGATGGAGGATACCACCTTAAAACTGAACAGAGGGAATATGATATTTTTAGGGATGAAGATATTCAAGCAATGGGTATTACGGTTTTGCGGTTCTTGAATAATGAAATTAAAGAACAGCCAGGAGTGGCGATAAACAAACTAAAAGATATCATCAGCAAACAGCCGACCTCTTCTATTCCCTTCCCGCATAAGCGGGGATGAAACAAAAAGGAGAAATCAAAGACGGGTAAGTGGCAAGTATTACTGGTGGATGATTAGCGGGCTTTTAATCAGTTTCATCATTGCCTATGTAAAAGCTGAGTGAGTTATCCTTTTGGCAAAGCAGCGTGATGAAAGCATTAAAGCTGCTTGCTAAAACTTTAATTTCTTCTTCCTTATTCAAAACCACGTCAAGGGTACGAAGCGCTCGACGGGTTTAAGGACAATCCGCAGGGTAGCACGGAGCGCCTGAGTACTTGAGCGGCATACGCGAGGGTATTTCTATTTTTTATGCATGATATTTGCTTATAATGTATATAATAGGCAATTAATTGATTATCAAGTATTTGTGATTGGATAAAAATAGGCCATTTCTATTTGTATCTATTAATAGAAATAGTTGCCGGCCCCTAAATCCCTCGAAAGGGGGACTTTAAAGAAAGAAAGTTGAGCCAACCGGCTCTGAAACCCCCACATTTTCTTTAACACCCCTTCTATCATTTTTATCAACAACATCTTTCAAAAAGCAATTAGAAAACTATTTTTGCGCCTAAATTATATAAGCCCCATGAACGCAGCAGCACATTTGGAAGGAACAACGGTAGAAACGGCGAAACAATTAGGCTTACTACCCGAGGAGTTTGAAAAGATTAAACAGGTATTGGGCAGGGTGCCTAATTTTAATGAGTTGAGCGTTTACTCGGTTATGTGGAGTGAGCATTGCAGCTATAAGAATTCGATTAAATGGCTGAAGACGCTGCCGCGCAAAGGCGCTCACCTGTTGGTGGAGGCTGGGGAAGAGAACGCAGGTCTGGTTGATCTTGGGGATGGATTTGCCTGTGCGTTTAAGATTGAATCGCATAATCATCCTTCGGCTTTAGAGCCTTACCAGGGCGCTGCTACAGGCGTTGGTGGAATACACCGCGATATTTTTACCATGGGCGCACGGCCTATTGCAGCGCTTAACTCGCTGCGCTTTGGTGATCTTAAAAACGACCGTACAAAGTATTTGCTGAAGGGCGTTGTAAAAGGCATTGGCGATTACGGCAATTGCTTTGGTGTACCAACCGTAGCCGGTGAGGTTTATTTTGATGCCGTTTACCAGACCAACCCTTTGGTAAATGCCATGAGCGTAGGTATTGTAAAGACAGGAGAAACGGTCTCGGCTATTGCGAAAGGTGCAGGTAACCCGGTTTATATAGTAGGTTCTTCAACCGGTAAAGACGGAATACATGGAGCTGCGTTTGCTTCGAAGGATATTACGGCTGAGTCGGCAAAGGACCTTCCTGCAGTGCAGGTTGGCGATCCTTTCCAGGAGAAATTGTTGTTGGAGGCTTCGCTTGAAGTAATTAAGACCGGTGCTGTTGTTGGAATGCAGGATATGGGTGCAGCAGGTATTACCTGTTCAACTTCTGAAATGAGTGCTAAAGGTAAATCGGGCATGAAGGTTTGGTTGGATAAAGTGCCAACCCGCCAGGAAAACATGAAGCCATGGGAGATATTGCTTTCGGAATCGCAAGAGCGAATGCTGATAGTGGTGAAGAAGGGAATGGAAAAGGAAGTGGAGGCTGTGTTCGAAAAATGGGATTTGAACTGCGCTATAATTGGCGAAGTAACGGATACAGGCAATCTTGAATACTATGTAGGCAGCGAATTAGTAGCTAAGGTACCTGCAGAATCGTTGGTATTGGGCGGTGGCGCTCCTATTTACGACAGGGAGCAAAAGGAACCGGCTTACTTTGCTGAGAACAAGAAATTTAAAATTGATTCGATAGCTGAACCGGATAACCTGAAGAAGGTTGCTGAGTTTTTAGCAGCCCAACTGAATCTTGCTTCTAAAAAGTGGGTATCGGAACAGTATGACAGCATGGTGGGTATTGCTAATACTTCCACCAACAGGCGCAGTGATGCGGCGGTAGTTAGAGTACATGAAAGCAATAAGTATTTGGCCTTAACGGTTGATTGCAACTCGCGCTACGTTTGGGCAGATCCTTTTGTAGGTGCTCAGATTGCAGTGGCAGAAGCAGCAAGGAACATTGTTTGCAGTGGAGGAAATCCTTCGGCTATCACTAACTGCCTCAACTTTGGCAATCCTTACCTGCCCGAAGTTTACTGGCAGTTTGTAAACGCTATTAAAGGTATGGGCAAGGCTTGTGAGGCCTTTGGAACCCCTGTAACAGGTGGCAATGTGTCCTTCTATAACCAAAGTACTGAAGGCGGTGCGGTTTACCCAACGCCTACAATAGGTATGATAGGTTTGGTAGATGACAAAGAAACCCTGATGACCCTTAACTTTAAGAATTCCGGCGATAAGATATATGTGATTGGCGAATCGAAGAATTGCATTGCCAGTTCGGAATACCTTGTTAAGTACCACGAGGTAGTTAAATCAGGTGCCCCTCACTTTGACCTTGAAACAGAGGTGAAGGTTCAAAACGCAGTTAAAGAGGTGATTTTGGAGCAGGTTATCGCTTCGGCGCATGATGTTTCGGAAGGTGGCTTGTTTATCGCCCTGCTTGAATCTGCAATGGCGGGCAAAAAAGGTTTCGAAATTGAAACAGATACCGATATACGCAAAGATGCCTTCCTTTTTGGCGAAGCACA
>JAQBNQ010000591.1 GCA_028288545.1 Bacteroidota bacterium | reverse complement strand
AGTCATAAACTTTTTAAGCACCCACGTTTTAGCGGCATCATATAATTTCGCTTTACTTACGGAATCCACTGTAGCCACCTCAGTAAAGCTTTCAGGGACTACATCTTGTGTAAAAGCGAAGTTGATAGAAAGAAAAATGATTGAACCGATTAAAAAAAATTTGTTATGCATGATATGGAGTTATAAAGAATGAAAATATAAGAATTCAGTCAAAGATGGAACCGAAGATATTGTCTCATTTTTATTTATGGTTTATCGAGGGCCGGCGGGTTCCAGTTATCCAATGCACTTGCCATAGGGGTGTCGAAAATAAGTTTTTAGCAATTATTCCGCCATATTTTGTTTGGTAAGTATAAATTTGAGGCAATGAAGGTTCGGTTCATCCTTTTAGGCCTATTAATCATTCTCGGCTCCATTATTACAGGCCTTAGTATTGCAGCCTTAAGGATAACCTCTGTTCAGCACAATTCCGCCTTTGCAAGCTATGGCAGTTGGAAAGGCACTACTAACCTGCAACTTAATAAAAACGATCTTGTAACCACCCAGGTTACGCTGTTTGCACTTTTTGCATTGCCCAGTTACGAGGCAGTCTACCTCTTTGCCTCGAATGACGACAAAAATGAAGTATTGAATGGCAATTCCGCTTACACCATCGAAGGCAACATCCATGATATAAAAGCCAATTACTGGAGCATTACCGCTTACGGCAAAGATTTGTATTTAATGAAGAACAATGAAAACCGCTTCTCCTTCAATAACAATAGTGTTATAACCGATAGCAACGGTAATTTCAAAATTGTCGTTTCGGCAGACCGCATTAAAGTCCCCTCCGGGGATTTAGGGGCCGGAACCGCTAATTGGCTACCAGTAACCCGCAATTCAAAATTCCGGTTAGTACTCAGAATTTACCAGGGCGAAAAGGATTTTATGGACCATTTGGATAAAGCTCATTTACCAATCATCAAAAAAATTGGTGCATGAGAAAATTATTAATTGGCATTCTTGTTTTCGCCTCACTGGCTTTTGTTACCCAATGGCTGGCTATAAAATACATACCCAATATCATTTACAAAATTGCCGTCCGCAGAGGCAAGGAAATCAATACATGGATACACAATGGCAAAACCGACGCAAGTATGAGAAGGGTAGTTTTACCCAATCCCGATTTTATTTACAGCGCCTTGTTTTATGATGTAAATGATAAAGACCTCACTATTTCAGGAACACTCCCCGACTCAACATACGCCTCTGTTGCCTTTTACGATGACCGTTGTCAACCTTACTACGTTTATAATAATCAGAGTTTAAGACGCACCGGTAAGTTCGCATTTCAGCTAAGCAGATTGGGATTAAAAGGTCCTAACCAACTACAGGCAAAAACAAATAAAGGGATTATCATTTGCCGCTTCCTGCTAACCGGCGATAGCAGTTTTCAAAAAATGTCAGCATTTCAACGTCAGCTTTTTAGCAAGTGAAATAAAAATAATGTTCACGCAAAGAGCGCCAAGGTTTGGCGCAGAGCCCCGCAAAGAAATGCATTAATGTATTCTTTGCGGTTCTTTGCGGTTTTCCTCTGCGGTCTTTGCGTGAACTTCATTTCGGCAAACACTTCCTGTACTGTTCAACTGCCTCTTTATACCTTCCAATATTTATTCCCGAAGTTGAATAAAGCGTGTAAGTCTTTATCTCCCTTCCGTTAAAAATAAACTTACCGTGTATAGGTGGTTTGCTTTGTTCTACAGTGTACAAAATTCCATTTTCATGAAGGTGCTCGAAAAAAACTTTCTGAGCACTTACCTCGCCCGAGCTGCCCGTAAGTATTACAGTTTTAATGGTGGGGGCTTTCTTCAATATCGTCAGCACATCCATCTTTTCTACTACCTCAAGGTCGCTATCCTTACTCGTAACGGCTTTTCTTCTGACCGAATAAATAGTATCAGAAATTGCAATCCCTTTTTCAGTACAAAGCGCTAACCTTTCCTTTGCCGCCTCCTCTCCTTTTATGTGTTTAAACGGATGAGAATATATTTCACTCAACATCCTCCAAAAAAAATTACTCCGCCCCGGGTAAAAAGAATTAAACCGCCAATTCCTGTTTAATGTCGGAAAACTCCCTAACACAATGCACTTGGCATTAGGCGGCACAAAATTCCCGAAGGGATGAATTTCAATAGGGGCCATTATAATACAAGTTCGCAACGGAGTGAAAATACAAATACAGTTCACGCAAAGGACGCAAAGAAAAGATAGAGAACCGCAAGAAAATTCATTTGCATTCTCTGCGGTTCTTTGCGTTAATTTTTGCGCTCTTTGCGTGAACCTTTGTCAAGGGAATTTCGGAAACTTACTCCAATCAGGCTTACGCTTTTCTATAAAAGCATTCTTTCCTTCTTTAGCTTCGTCGCTCAAATAATAAAGCAGGGTGGCGTTACCTGCCAGTTCCTGTATTCCCGCTTGTCCGTCTAACTCTGCATTAAAAGAAGATTTTAGCATCCTGATAGATAGCGGAGATTTCTCTTGTATTTTTTTGCACCATTCAACCGTTGTATCTTCCAACTTAGCCAAAGGCACCACTTTATTTACAAGGCCCATGCTCAAGG
>JAQBNQ010000588.1 GCA_028288545.1 Bacteroidota bacterium | reverse complement strand
ACCTCACCTTAATGAGGGGGCCTTATGGATCACCTGCCAATTGCCAATGAGTTCATCTATTGATAACTCCACTCAGTTTGCAAATGAAGCTCGGAGAATTCTGTTAACCTTTCCAGAGGTGCGTGGTGTGCTTACACAAACCGGAAGGCCGGATGATGGTACAGACGCTGCTGGTTTTTTTAACGTGCAGTGCGACGTTGATCTTTTACCGCAGGAAGACTGGCCTCATAAATGGAGCCGCGACCAATTGATAGACAGCATGAATGCTAAGCTTTCGAAATTTCCGGGCATTATATTCAACTATTCGCAACCTATACTTGATAATGTTGAAGAAGCTGCTTCGGGAGTAAAAGGTTCGTTGGCCGTAAAAATTTATGGGCGAGATCTGCAGCAACTTGATTCAATGGCTAAGATAGTTCACGACCAGTTAGCCAAAGTGGATGGGGTAGACGATTTGGGGATTTTAAAGAACATCGGTCAGCCGGAATTCAGAATAGAGCTTGACCAGCAAAAGATCGCTTTGTACGGTGTTAATCCATCGGATGTACATGCTATTATTGAAATGGCTATTGGCGGCAAGGCCGCAACACAGTTGTTTGAAGAGGAGAAGAAATTTGACGTGCGTATCAGGTATCAACCACAATTCCGCCAGACAGAAGAACAAATTGGCAACCTGTTAGTACCTGCAAAGGATGGTAGTAAAATCCCTATTAAGGAAATTGCCCGAATCAGAACGATTACCGGTCCGGCTTATGTGTATCGCGAGAATAGTCAACGGTACATCGCCATTAAATTTTCGATAAGGGGCCGTGACCTTGGCGGTGCAATTGCAGAAGCGCAGCAGAGAGTAAATGCCGTGCTTAAAGCGCCGAAGGGATATAAATTAACATGGAATGGTGAATTTGAAAACCAGGTGAGAGCCACCAAACGTTTGGGGCAAGTAGTGCCATTAAGTTTGCTGGCCATTTTTATAATTCTGTTCGTCATTTTCAGTACTATCAAAGATGCTTTCCTGGTAATTTTGAATGTACCTTTTGCCATCATTGGCGGAATACTGGCGCTACATATAACCGGTGTTAACTTTAGTATTTCTGCCGGCATAGGTTTTATTGCCTTGTTTGGTATCTGTATACAAAACGGGGTGATATTGATCACCGAGTTTAAACATAATCTAAGTCTTAAGCTTTCATTGCAGGTAGCTATTAAAAAAGGGATTGAATCGCGGGTAAGGCCGGTTGTAATGACAGCACTTATGGCGGCCCTGGGCTTATTACCGGCTGCAATATCCACGGGTATAGGCAGCGAAACACAAAAACCTTTGGCAATTGTGGTTATTGGGGGGCTTATCACATCAACCATCCTAACATTACTTATACTGCCTCTCATTTTCGAATTTGCCTATAAGTGGCATCGTGTTAAGAATCCACATTGATTCCTACCGTAGAAACCCGGTTAATGGTTTCGCAGAGTCCGGTTTATCTTAACAAGTCCGGGGATTTCCTGAATGTTCCTTTTGACATTCGCGATTTTTATTAAAATTGTGGAGGGACATTTCATTTTATAACAGAAGCTTACCTAAGTTTCGGATTTTCAATTGTGGTGCATGAATAAGTTTGTGAAGGGCATTGTAGGCTTCAGTATCAAGAACCGGTATTTTGTTTTATTGATGACAGTGATCGCTGTTATAGTGGGGGTATACAGTTACATGAATACGCCCATCGAGGCATTTCCGGATGTTACAAATACCCAGATAAGGATCATATCGCAGTGGCCGGGCGCAAGTGCTGAAGAGATTGAGAAGTTTGTTACCATACCGATAGAAACGGAAATGAGCGGCGTAATGAAGAAAATATACGTTCGCTCTATCTCCATGTTCGGGCTTAGCAGGGTTACTGTGGGGTTTGCCGATGATGTAGATGATGCCTGGGCCCGCCAGCAAGTAATTGCCAGGGTGCATAATGCCAAGTTGCCCGATGGCGTAGAACCGGATATTGAACCTCCATCCGGACCAACAGGCGAAATTTTCAGGTATACTGTACAAGGCCCTAAATCTATTACTGAACTTAAAACCCTGGAAGAATGGGTAGTTGAACGACAATTCCGTGCAGTACAGGGAGTGGCCGACGTGGTAAGTTTCGGAGGCAAGACCAAAACATATGAAATAAGCGTTGATCCGCACCTGTTGGCTAAGTATGATATTACTGCTTACGAACTTTATGAGGCGGTTCAAAAGTCGAATATTAATGTGGGGGGTGATGTGATTGAAAAGAACGGGCAGGCATATGTTGTGCGGGGTATAGGTCTTTTGAAAGACACCAGCCAGATAGAAAATATTGTAGTAAAGAACCTTAAAGGGGTTCCTATCCTCGTAAAAAATGTAGCCAAGGTTTACGAATCGTTTTTACCACGCTTAGGTAAGGTAGGCCTCGATCATCAAAATGATGTGGTGGAAGGAATAGTGTTGCTGCGGAAAGGCGAGAATCCCAGCGAAGTTATTAAGGAGCTGAAACAGAAGGTGGATGAATTGAACACTTCTATTCTCCCGGAGGGGGTTAAGATCGTTACCTTCTACAATCGCGAAAAGCTGATTGATTTTTGTACCCACACCGTATTGCATAACCTGCTGGAGGGTATCATTTTGGTAACGGTCATCGTTTTCATTTTTATGGCTGATTGGCGCACTACGGTAATTGTAGCGCTAATTATACCACTTGCGCTGCTGTTTGCATTTACCTGCTTGCGTTTAAAGGGGATGACAGCCAACCTGCTTTCGATGGGGGCGATTGATTTTGGTATCATCATAGATGGGGCCGTGGTAATGGTGGAAGGAGTGTTTGTGGCGCTTGACCATCTTGCCCATAAACAGGGTATGGAAAAATTCAATAAGCTGGCCAAAGGTGGGCTTATTAAGAACCGTGCCGGCGAACTGGGCAAATCAATTTTCTTTAGTAAGGTGATCATCATATTTGCGCTCATTCCGATTTTTGCTTTTGAGAAAGTAGAAGGGAAAATGTTTTCGCCACTTGCATATACATTGGGTTTTGCTTTATTGGGAGCCTTAATATTTACCCTTACCCTGGTGCCTGCTTTGATGAGTTTTCTCCTTAAAAAAGATGTAAGGGAAAAGGACAACAAGTTTGCCCAGTTTATAACCAACGGTGTTTTAAAGATTTTCGGACTTACCTACCGGTTTAAATTCTGGGCAATGGGTTTTGCATTTTTATTTGTCGGCGCTGTGTTCTTCTCTTCTAAATTTTTGGGTACTGAGTTTCTTCCGCATCTTGATGAAGGTGCACTTTGGGTTGAATCGCAACTACCTATCAGCGTTTCGCTTACCGACGCTGCAAAATTTGCGGACGAAATGAGAAGCATACTGCTTACGTTTCCCGAGGTGCATAGTGTAATGAGTCAAACGGGTAGACCGGATGACGGTACGGACCCGTCGGGATTCTTTAATGTGCAGTGCAACGTCGATCTATACCCCAAGGAAGAATGGAAACGCGGTATCACTAAAGATCAATTGGTTGATAGCATGGACGCCAAGCTCAAAAATTTTCCGGGTATAGTTTACAATTATTCTCAGCCGATATTGGACAATGTTGAAGAGGCCGTAAGTGGTGTAAACGGCGCGCTTGCAGTAAAAATTTATGGGCCTGACCAGATTCAACTGGATAATTATGCTCATGTGGTACACGACCAACTTGCCACCATACAAGGCATTGATGACCTTGGGATTTTGAAAAACCTGGGGCAGCCCGAATTCAGAATAGAGTTAGATCAGCAAAAAATGTCGTTGTACGGAATTAACGTTGCCGATTGCAATGCGATGATAGGAATGGCAATAGGGGGTAAGGCAGCCAACCAAATGTATGAGGGCGAGAAGAAATTTGATATCCGGATCAGGTATCAACCTAATTTCAGACAAACCTCTGAAGAGATTGGGAACCTGTTGGTGCCTGCAAAAGACGGGAGCAAAATTCCTATTAAGGAATTTGCCACTATCCATACTTTAACAGGACCGGCTTATGTTTTTCGAGATGGTAGTGTCCGTTACATAGCCGTTAAGTTTTCTATCCGCGATAGGGATTTGGGAAGCGCCATTGCTGAGGGACAAATGAAAGTTAATAAGGCACTGAAATTACCCAAAGGCTACAGCATAGTATGGGCGGGTGAATTTGAAAACCAGCAAAGAGCATCAAAACGTTTAGCCCAGGTGGTGCCACTTAGTTTGCTGGCAATATTCCTCATCCTGTTTATCATATTCAGAAGTTTGAAGGATGCAGGTATTGTGTTGCTAAATGTGCCCTTCGCAATTATCGGTGGTATCCTTGCGATACATATAACTGGAATTAATTTCAGTATCTCAGCGGGCATCGGATTTATAGCCTTGTTTGGAATTTGTATACAAAACGGGGTAATACTTATTGGTGAATTTAAAAGCAACCTTGGGCTTAAGCAATCGCTTAAAGATTCCATATTCAACGGAGTGAATTCCCGCGTAAGGCCTGTAGTGATGACAGCACTTATGGCCGCGCTTGGTTTGCTACCTGCCGCTATTTCAACCGGCATAGGCAGCGAAACCCAAAAGCCTTTGGCTATTGTTGTTATTGGTGGTTTAATTACTTCAACCATTCTTACCTTGCTGGTATTGCCCTTAATATTTGAATGGGTTTACCGCAGGCACGGACATACACTTCACGATCCTGAAGTGGAGGAACAGAAGCATTAATACGATTAGCCCTTTAGTCTGATCTAATATAACAGGGCTGCCCGAATCAGCTTTATTCGTTGTTTTAAAAGAGAGGATGCCTTCAATAACCCCCCAAACGGGGGATTGGCCACGCTTTGTCATATAGTAACTTTGTGTATCAATAATTAATCACAAAAACGAATGAATATGAAAAGCAAACTCTATTTACTATTAACGGCAGTTGTGTTGCTATTAGCGCCCACGCTAAGCAAAGCGCAGGTGGTTGTTTTGCAAAGCGGTTCGAATGCCAGTGTCTTTTCAACCCTTGATGCAGCAGTTGCCGCAGCTTCGGCCGGCGATTACATCTATTTGTCGGGTGGCCAGTTTACGCTTGGAGGAATTGCCGGGGTTGGAGGAGATAGCATCAATTTTTATAAACCGCTTCATTTTATTGGTGCCGGTATTAATGCGGATTCTACGTCCGTAACTGGTCAGACATTCCTTCACGCTCCTCTGGATGGTGCAAACCTTTCGGGTGATATGAGCATTGGCAGTGCTGCCGGCGGAAGTACTTTTGACGGGATATCTTTCAATTGCCCAAATCTTTTTTTGGGTAATGGATCTGTAACACCCGATAGTTCGGGCCATTTTACGTTTACACGCTGCATGATGAATGCCTTTAATTTTTACGGCAGAGGCGGCGGCCCATCGCCAGGATCGGTGAGCGCAGAGTTTCATGAATGTATACTTACCGGAGGACTATGGGGTTCGGGTGCCGGGACATCAGCGGCTACAGTTGATAAATGTATTATTATGTCACTGGCACAGGCAGGATCGCAGGCTGTATCTTTTACTAATTGCGTTTTGGCTGCAGCACCAGGTAGCGGCAGTATCACCAATTGTATCATTTATGCAGGTAATAACAGTTTTGCTAACCAATTTGGAGCAGTATACACAAACTGCATTTTGGGAGACGCGCTACCTGGTTCGGGTTCGGATGTGTTTAATAATTGTACCGGTGGGGTTACTATGAGTACGGTTTTTGTAAACGCCGCCACAGCAGGTTTTGCATGGGCTAACGATTATCATCTTGCGGTTGGCAGTCCTGCTATTGGCTATGGAAACGATGGACATGATTGCGGCGTATTCGGCAGTGCCACACCTTCTAAACCAGGCTGGGTTCCGTATAACCCTCACTTTACAGGTGCTACTATACCTGGCTCTACCGATGCTAATGGTAGTTTAAACATTAACATTCATGTTGCGGCACAACCGTATTAATTGTTAACCAGCTAAACCTTAATGAAATGAAAAATGATTCAATAAAAAGGCTTTTAATGAGTGCGGTATTTGCGATAGGGCTTTGCGCCATTAGCAGCGCACAAACCATTGTAAGTTACCGTTACTGGTATGATGGTAATATTGGAGCTGCAACAAGTGTAAATGTTACCGGAGTACTTGATCTTAACCTTACTACAGCTTTAGCTACAAACTCGTTGAGCAATGGCTATCACTATATAACCATGCAGTTTAAAGATGCCAATGGTATTTATAGTTCACCCCAAACATGGAGGTTTGTAAGAACAGGGTTCAACATATCGGGATATGAATACTGGTGGGATGCAAATTATGCTAATCATACTTCTGTAAGTGTAACTCCTACTCAAACCATTGACCTGTCAGCTGCGTTAATTCCGTACAACCTTGATACAGGCCTTCATTTATTTGCAATCCGTTTTAAGGATGAGCAGGGCAATTGGAGTGTTCCCATACAAGACTCCGTTTACACAACCAAGCTTATTTCGGGCATTGCTGAACTGGCTTCTGTGAATAATATCAGTTTGTATCCTAACCCTACCCATTCGGCCACATTATTGAAGTTTGATGGTATGGGAAACGAAATTTTAACGATGACAATGACAGATGTACTTGGAAAAACTGTGCAGCAACAGCAATTGCAAAATAGTGTCGCACAACAACAATATGAACTAAACACGGATGAACTGGCTGCGGGTATTTATTTTGTAAAGCTAAGTTCCGCCAGGGGCTCGGCAACAAGGCAACTGGTGGTACAATAATCTGGTAAGCTTATTTGAAGTTAAACGGGGACGCTGGACAAAAAGAAAGCGGCAACATTAGTTGCCGCTTTTCTTTTTTATAGTGTATGATTTCTATTTCTTTTTGGTGCCCGTAGTGAAATTCCAAACGATGATAAGTATAACCAAAACGGCAAGTTGAGCGGCGCAGGTTTCAATTGTTGGAAACAAGCCTATTAATTCTACCCGGCCAATTGCTAAACCGTGAATACCAATGTTGCCGGTTTCCTGCAATGCATGTACGCCCTTGCCAGCCAATACAATTGCCAATAGACCCATTACCAGCGAAGAGATTTTGAAGAGTTTTGGTATTGGCAGTTTGGCTGAAAACTTTAATAGAATAAATGC
>JAQBNQ010000580.1 GCA_028288545.1 Bacteroidota bacterium | reverse complement strand
TTACCGACCAATATGGCCGCTAAGTGTGGTTGCTTCCCTCCTGCGTTTATAAATGCAGTTGTTTCGTCTTTAATTTCCAGTTTAAGCTCGTCTGCCAGTTTTTTGCCGTCCAGTAAAATCATGTATGTATTCTGTTTTTATGAAACGCAAAGAAAACCTTTGATTCAGTTATAGGGAGGGTAAAATTATTAACAGTTGCTTAATAGCCCTGCGAAGCCTTTTCGGATTCGTAGGGCTGGACAATTACGCCTAAGGTTTACGAATCCGAAAAGGCTTCGTAAACCGAAATGCATTTAGGCTAAAGCCCAAACAGGGGGCCGGTTATCCCCTGGCTTGAAAGCCAGGGCTATATTAAAACAGCCAATATTTGTTCCGAAAAATTAGCGCTGCGCAATTGTCCGGATATACAACTCCTCCACCTTTGTCCTTGCCCAGGGAGTTTTGCGCAAAAAGGTTAAGCTGGATTTTAGGCTTGGGTTTTCATTAAAACACTTAATGCGAATTTGCTGGCCAAGTTCTGCCCAACCATATTGCTCCACCAAATATTCAATCACCTGTGCAAGGGTAATTCCGTGCAAAGGGTCTTTCGATTTCTTTTCAGGATTTTCGGGCATCATTACTTATTTCTCATTTTCACCTTTTATATAGCTGATAGCCGCTGCGGGTGACATTATAAATGGCACCTGTGTCCAATCGCCATATTTGGAAAGAACATCATTCTTTTTTGAAGGGTCGGCTGCAGCAGCTTTCATGTCCTCAAAAAAGGTACGGAAGTCATCAATTATTGCAACGGAGCCATTGCTGCCATGACCGGGCACAACGTATTTAATATCAAACCTTCTTTCCATTAAGTTAAATGCATCCACATAACCGGCGCTGCTGGCTTTGTATCGCTTAAACATTGCAGGGCTTTGCTTATTCAGTACCACATCGCCGGTAAAGATCATTTTGTGGTTATGCAGGTAAATCAGCAAATCGCTTTGTGTGTGGGCGTTATACGGGATATTAAGAATAGTAACCGTTTCGTCACCTACCTTTATAACCAGGCTATCTTTTACCCAATCGGTGGCCATGTTTTCTTCTTTAGCATCGCTTTTCCAAAACTCCTTATCGTAATTGCCACCGGCATATATCAGCGTTCCTTTATCCTGCTTAAAGAAATGGTTGCCGCTGGTATGGTCGCCATGTACGTGTGTGTTTACAACAATAACAGGCCTGTTACCCGCAATTTGTTTTACCTGTTTGTAAAATGGCTCACCGGCTTCACCCATTTTGGTATCCACTACCAACACAAGGCTATCGGAAGTAAGAATACCGCTGTTGCCGCCACCGCCAATAACAAGGGTAAGGTCCTTATCATAATTGATGGTGTGGATGGCCATCATTTTCTGCATTACCGGCCTTACCGAAATGAAGTAAAAGCCGCCAACGATAAGAAATACCAAAACAATAAATCCCAAAACCCAGGTAGCTATCTTCTTAAATTTCATGAAGCGTCGTTTTTATTTAGTGCGAAATTATGATTTTATCAGAAACAGTTTATTGTACCCACCCGCGCCCTCTAACTCCCTAAAGGGAGAACCGCTCCCTGGATATGGGGTTTCACTTCCACTCCCCAACCTAAATATTAAGGTGTCCCATCATCTCATTTTTCGCCCTTTCCACCAGTACAGGCACCTCGGCCAAAGTAAGTCCCCTGGTTTCTATAGGTTTACTAAAGTGAACGCCCATTACACCGGGATACAATTGAATTCCCTTTGGGTCATTAACCGTTTTAGCACCGGTTAAGGTTTGTACGATGATGGGTGTTTGCGCCATAATGGCTATTCTAAATGCGCCATCTTTAAATTCTTTAAGCGGCTGGGGTGTCCGGTTGCGGGTACCTTCGGGATAGAGGAAAATGCTGTTGCCTTTTTTCAATTCATCTATCATGTAATGCACACTCTTTTCGCGGCTTTCCTTATTCTTTCTATCCACCATAATAGCCAGCATTTTGGTCATATATCCAAACAAGGGAATCTTTTTGATCTCTGATTTAGCTAAAAACCGGATAGGTTGAGGGATAGATGCCGCGGTAACTAATATATCTACCTGCGATGCATGATTGGCCACGTAAACATAAGTGGAGGCAGGATCGACATTCTCATCACCTGATATTTTGAGCCTGATGCCCATCATCATTAAAAGAAAGGGAGAAGCGTAATGGGTGTTTACCCAAACACATTTCATGGAATATTTTTTGCCGAAAACGCCCAGCACTACCGCGTAGATAGGGGTTAAAACGGCTACTACCATTATAAACCAAAACCCACCCCAAACGGCCCATATAAACCCGAAGATGCGTTTAAACAGATTCATGCTAATTCTGATTTTAACCCTCCAACTGCCTCAGGTATAACTGAATAGTGTTCTCCAGTCCAAGATACAAACAATCGCGCACTAAAGCGTGACCAATAGAAACTTCCAACAGGCCCGGAGTATTCTCCTTAAAAAATTTAAGGTTATCCAAATTTAAATCGTGCCCAGCATTAATGCCGATACCAATCTCATTACAAAATTTAGCCGATGCTGTAATGGCTGCAACGGCCTTGTGTTTATCAATGCAAAAATCGTGCGCAAAAGGGCCTGTATAAAACTCAATGCGGTCGCTGCCAGACTTTTTAGCGGCTTCAATCAGATCATTAACGGGGTCAATAAACAGCGAAACACGAATGCCATTTTTCTTCAACTCCGAAATCACATCCTTCAATAAACTCTGATGATGTAAGGTATCCCATCCGTGATCGGAAGTAAGCTGACCTGGTTCATCTGGCACAAGAGTGCACTGGTGTGGTTTAACATCACAAACCATTTTGATAAAATCGGATGATGGGTAGCCTTCGATATTGTATTCAGTGGTTACCACCTTCTTTAAATCGTACACATCGCTTTTGCGTATGTGGCGTTCATCAGGCCTGGGGTGAACAGTTATGCCCTGTGCGCCAAAGCGTTCGCAATCCTGCGCAAATTGAAGCAGGTTGGGAATATCAGAGCCTCGTGCATTACGCAGCAGGGCAATTTTATTAATGTTTACGCTTAGTCTGGTCATCTTAAAAAATAGAACGCTGATCTATTATGATCATTATGATTAAAGGCAATGATATGAAAGTAGGAATTAAATACAAAAGCTACATACAGATAGAACGCTGATCTATTATGATTTTTATGATTAAGGGCAGTGATATGAATGTAGAAAATAAATGCAAAAGCTAAACACAGATAGAACGCTGATCTATTATGATTTTTATGATTAAAGGCAATGATATGAGGTAAAAGGCAATTGTAATAAACAAAAAGGCAAAATACATTTCTGCATTTTGCCTTTTAACTGTAAACAGTAAACCGAAACGGTAAACCCTCTAGTATCTGTAATGCTCTGGCTTATACGGGCCGGTTTTCTTAACGCCGATATAAGAAGCTTGTTTTTCGTTCAGTTCTTCTAACTCAACACCAATTTTTTCAAGGTGTAGTTTGGCAACCATTTCATCAAGGTGCTTAGGCAAGGTGTAAACCCTGTTCTCGTATCTTTCAGCGTGTTGCCAAAGTTCCAATTGAGCAAGTGTTTGGTTGGTAAATGAGTTACTCATTACAAACGATGGGTGGCCTGTAGCGCAACCAAGGTTAACCAATCTTCCTTCAGCCAAAACGATGATGTCTTTTCCTTCAAGCGTGTATTTGTCAACCTGTGGCTTAATAACATCTTTTGATTTGCCATAAGTTGTATTTAACCATGCCATGTCAATTTCGTTATCAAAGTGGCCGATGTTACAAACTACAGCGTTGTGCTTCATTGCCAGGAAATGCTTAGCCTGGATAATATCGCAGTTACCGGTTGCAGTAACGATAATGTCAGCCTCTTTAATGGCAGTATCCATCTTCTTCACTTCGTATCCTTCCATAGCCGCCTGTAAAGCGCAAATAGGGTCAATTTCGGTAACTATTACACGAACACCTGCATTGCTCAATGAATCGGCAGAACCCTTACCTACATCGCCGTAACCAGCTACAACAGCTACTTTACCAGCCATCATAAGGTCAGTTGCACGACGGATAGCATCTACCAATGACTCGCGGCAGCCGTATTTGTTATCAAACTTCGATTTGGTAACAGAGTCGTTAACGTTAATAGCAGGAAGAACAAGTGTTCCGTTCTTCTCTCTTTCATACAAACGGTGAACTCCGGTAGTAGTCTCTTCAGAGATACCACGGATACCTTGTACCAGCTCAGGATATTTATCGAATACCATGTTGGTTAAATCGCCACCATCATCCAAAATCATATTCAAAGCCTTTCCGCCTTCAAAAGCGAACAGGGTTTGTTCAATACACCAGTCAAATTCTTCGTTGGTCATTTCCTTCCATGCATAAACCGGGAAACCTGCAGCAGCAATTGCAGCAGCAGCGTGGTCTTGCGTTGAGAAGATGTTACATGAACTCCATGATACTTCCGCACCAAGTTCTTTCAGGGTTTCAATCAAAACCGCAGTCTGGATGGTCATGTGAAGACATCCGGCAATACGGGCACCTTTTAAAGGCTTGTCTTTGCCATGTTTAGCTCTTAAAGCCATTAATCCCGGCATTTCTGCTTCTGCCAGTTTAATTTCTTTCCTGCCCCACTCGGCCAGGGTCATGTCTTTTACTTTGTAATTCAATTTGGTTTCGGTTGAAGTTGACATAATTTATGTTTTTTTTGCGCCGCAAAGATAGTAAAAATTGAGACAAATGGTATTCAAGGCCCAAGGCTCTGATTTCGAACCGAAAGCCGTTAATTCTTAATTCCAAATTATTTAACTTGTCTAAAATAATGTGAGTAAAACTTAGCTATTAACATGAAACTTAAATATTTTCCACATGTATTCTTTATTACATTTTTAAATATGGCTTTGTCAACTTCTTCTTTTACTCAGATTTGTTTTTCTCCCGCTACACGATTTCCTATAGATTCAATTGCATGGGCAATGGTTAGCGCTGATTTTAACGGCGACGGTATTAACGACATAGCGGCAGGCAACCGCTTTACAAAAAATGTCTCTATCCTTATAGGAACTGGAAATGGAAGTTTTTCATCTGCTAATCACTTTCCCGTATCGGGTTTTCCTAAATCCATAATTAGTGTTGATTTTAATGGAGACGGTAAAATGGATCTTGCAACTGCTAATCCTGACTCAAATAATGTTTCAGTTTTATTGGGAAATGGGTTAGGCGGGTTTTCGGCTGCTACTAATTTTAAGGTAGGAAATAAACCAGGGGCAATTATAGCCGCCGATTTTAATGGTGATGGTATTATAGATCTTGCAACTTCCAATTATTGGGCAGATTCTGTATCGGTGCTATTTGGGAATGGCCTTGGTGGTTTTTTAACAGGCGCTGACTTTGCTGTGCAACATGGCCCTCAATCGCTAATTTCTGCAGATTTTAACCACGATGGCAAAACAGATATAGCAACAGCAAATCAAGATTCAAGCAGTATATCGATATTACTAAACAATGGCTTGGGCGGTTTTGCAACCGCCATGAACCTTATTGCCGGGGGACATCCAGAAGATATTATCGCAGCTGATTTCAATGGCGATAGCATTATAGATATAGCTTCAAGTATAATCACTGATAGTAATCTAAGTTATGTCGCAATATTTACGGGCAATGGCTTAGGTGGCTTTTCTAATCCCGTCAATTTCGCAGTAGATTTAGGTTCTCTTTCTCTTCTTGCTGCAGATTTCAACAACGATGGTATAATTGATATAGCTACCTCTAACTGGCACGCAAGTACCATATCAGTAATATTAGGGAATGGATTCGGAAGCTTTTCTGCCGAAACTAGTTACATTACCGGAGTACGTCCATTGAAAATTATCACAGCAGATTTTAATAGGGACGGCGAAATGGACTTGGCAACAAGTAGCCAACTAGTAAGCAATGTGAGTGTTCATTTAAATTGCACTTTAAAAGCCGGATTTTCAGGTACCCCGGATACAGTTTGTTCGGGTCAAACAGTCTACTTTGTGGACAAAAGCATTAACACACCAAATGCCTGGTATTGGACTTTTAGCGGTGGAACTCCTTATTTTTCAAATTCCCCAACTCCCGCTATAATTTACGATTCCATCGGAACTTTTAACGTAAAATTGGTCGTAACTAATGCAACAGGAACTGATTCAACAATACAAAATTCCTATATTACTGTTAATTTATGCCTTGACGATGCCCCATTGCATTACAATTATCCTAATTCACTCGAAATCTTTCCTAATCCTACCAGCGGGAGATTTATCCTAGAGTTTGAAGGTTCTACTCATTTTATAAACGCAGAGGTAAAGATATATAACGCGTTCGGAGCCCAAGTATTTAATGAAGTAATTACAAATAGTAAGAACGAAATTAATTTGAAAAATGTTCCTAATGGAATTTACCTGCTCCAACTAAACACGGCTGAAAGTCTCTTCGAAAGGAAAATAGTGGTTTATAAATAACTCATAGCTGATGAATATCATCAATCCTATCAATTATGAATCAGAAAATTTATACCCTACACCCCGTACTGAATGGAAATACCTGGGGCTGGAAGGGTCCTTTTCGAAGTACTTTCTAAACGTCATTATAAAGTTATCAATAGTACGGGTAGAAGGGTAAATATCATAGCCCCAAACAAACTGCAATATCTGGGTGCGCGATACTACATTGCCCTTGCGCTCTACCAGTAATTTTAGCAGCGAAACCTCTTTTTTAGTGAGTACGAGATCCGTTCCTCCCACGCCCTTAGCCTGGAAGGTTAGGAAGTTAACCTCGTTTTCGCCAAACTTAAACAACTTCATCTCCTCCCCTTCCTTGGTTCCTCTTACGCTGTGTTTAATAAGCACTTTTACACGCAAAAGCAACTCCTCCAAATTGAAAGGTTTGGTAAGGTAGTCATCTGCACCTTGTTTAAGGCCGTACACTTTATCCTGGCTTGTATCTTTGGCGGTAAGAAAAAGAATAGGCACTTCCGAATCGTCAATTCTTATCTTTTGACAAACTGCAAAGCCATCCATTTCGGGCAGCATTACATCCAGTATTATCAGGTTGAACCTTTGATCGTGCGC
>JAQBNQ010000515.1 GCA_028288545.1 Bacteroidota bacterium | reverse complement strand
AAGCAATGCGCTAAGGATAGTGATTGCCCCGAATGCCATAAGATTTTGTTTGTTGAAGTGCCATTTGCCAAACATGGCGAGCATTTCAGATTTTCCAGTGAGCATTCCCCAGCCTTGTTTGATGCCCATAAATACAACGAATAAAATGAGCAGTGTTTTGATGATTCTGATTGTCATGATTCTTTTGTTTTGATGATACAAAGATCTTGTTGGTGCGACCTCAAATGGTGTATAATCCATAGCAATGCATGTAAATATCTCAGCTAAAGCCTGGATCAAAATTTTGAAAGCGAAATTCTCGCACTGTAATCGGTCAATGTTTTTCTGGGGGAATTGCCATCATTTGTTGATGGCCAATTAGGGGTTTGTTGATTTTACGTTGAATTAACGCTAATTTAATTACATTCGTACTTGGAAAGATTTACAAAATGCCCCCTATTAATGCACTATCCGACCTTGAACTAATTTCTCTCTTTAAGGAAGGTAATAGGCGTGCTTATGAAGAAATCTACTTCCGCTACTGGGGAATATTATTTGGGCATGCCCGTAAAATGCTAAATAACGATGAAGATGCCAAAGACCTCGTTCAGGATGTCTTCTCTGTATTTTGGTCTAACGGCGCTCAGCTGATTATCACCAATTCTTTACCGGCCTATCTTTATTCCATGTTGCGTTATAAGGTTTTTGACCTTATTGACCGCAAAAAAGTTAAAAGCGATTACTTGTCGACCCTGGAGTCTTTCATTGAAAAAAATGAATATAGCACGGATTTTAGGGTTAGAGAAAAGCAAATGGAAGCAATAATCGCTAAAGAGGTAGCTGGATTGCCGGCGAAAATGCGTGAAGTGTTTGAATTAAGCAGAAAAGCTAATCTTTCTTATCGGGAGATTTCCGAGGAATTGGGTATTTCTGAAAATACGGTCAAAACTCAAATCAATAATGCATTAAAAATTCTTAGAAGCCGGCTTGGAGCGGCAGTTTTTATGCTTTTCTTCTGATTTTTTATCAAAAATAACAAAAAGTAAGATTTATTTTCATTTCATCTAATACTATTGGTTGGGTTAACCTACTTACATATATAAACAAAGTAAGTGTTAATGGATAATCCACAATCTCAGCTGCTGATCAGGAAATATTTGCAAGGTACTGCTACACCTGAAGAGGAAGCATTGCTGGAAAGTTGGTATGATGAAATTGCATTTAGCAGGCCAGAGCCCGAGACTAAGCCTGACTATGAAAACGTTGGGTTAGAGATCCTAAGCGCGCTTAGAAAAGAACAAATCGTTATCAAGCCTATAAGGCTTTGGCCGCGTTTTGCCGCCGCGGCATCAATCATTTTTTTTATCATAGCAGGCTTGTTCTATTACAATAGTAGCCAGCGAGAAAAACATAATCGAACTGAGTTATTGTCAGGAAAGGAGATTTTGCCGGGCGGCAATAAAGCTGTACTTACTTTAGCCAACGGTCAGAAAATTATTTTAAATAATGCAAATAGAGGGAACATCCTGAATATTGGAGGTTTGAGTATTAACAAGTCTCAGGAAGGCCAAATAGCATATCAGACAAATGGGAAACCTGACGCTGGTACTGAGCTTAAATATAACACCGTTAGTACGCCCAAAGGGGGACAATGGCATATAACCTTTAGTGATGGAACGGAGGTTTGGATGAATGCGGCATCTGAACTTACCTACCCGCAGACCTTTGGAGGGGCTGAAAGGGTTGTTACCTTAAAAGGTGAAGCCTATTTCGAGGTAGCAAAAGATAGGAGTCATCCATTTATCGTAAAAAGTGACCGGCAGGAAGTGAAGGTTTTAGGGACCCATTTTAATATCAACACCTATGATGATGAGCCTTATGTAAAAACAACCTTGTTGGAGGGAAGTGTTGCGGTGTCAGGTGTTAATGGAGATGGCCCTAAAATGCTGGTACCTGGCGAGGGGGCATTTAATGACGGTAAATCTATCCTGGTCCGGGAGGTCAATACCGAAGCCGACGTAAGCTGGAAAAATGGATACTTTTCTTTTAAACGGGCTGATATTAAAACAGTCATGCGGCAGTTCTCCAGGTGGTATAACATAGATGTAACCTATGAAGGTACAGTTCCGGATGTTGAATTAACCGGGCGTGCCGGCAGGAATGTTAACGCGTCTCAAGCGCTAAAGATCCTTTCCTATTTTAATATCCATTATAAGGTCGATGGTAACCGGATAACGGTTACTCAGTAAAAAACAAAGCCTATTTAATAAATAAATTATTAACTATTAAACCCAAGCAAATGAAAAAACAATTACCGCAGAAAAGATAACCGGAAAAAGGGAGCCATAAAAAACCGCGGAAGTGTTCCACCACAACCACGGTAATGTCTGGATTAACCCATCCGCCAAAGGCGGAAAAACCATTTTGAAGAGTAGTTCAAGTATTAACCCAAACAGTGCAAATATAATGAAATTTAGTGCTATCAGCATTGCTGTGCCCAAGAGTGCGCAGCGTTACTTCCATCAAATTTTACTGGTCATGAAATTAACGACCTTTTTACTGATCATTGGTCTTTTACAGGTAAGTGCCAGGGGATATAGCCAGATCACGCTGCACGAAAAGAATGTATCCCTGGAAAAGGTATTTAACGCGATACAAAAGCAAACTAGCTATAATTTTTTGTATGATGAACATCAATTGAATATAGGCCTGGTAACCATTGAT
>JAQBNQ010000469.1 GCA_028288545.1 Bacteroidota bacterium | reverse complement strand
CTTTTTGATAAAGCACTCTCCAGTACTGCAATTGTGTTGGCGTGTGGGTGGTATCGTCCTCTGTTCTTAAACGCAATTGCAGGTAAGGATATGTCACCGCATTAATGTTGGCAATTGAGTTGTCATTAATAACGGTAGAAGTCAAAAGCATTTGTGCTCCGGTATTAGTAATCCCAAAAATGTCCACAGTATCTTTATCATAAGTCAAAGCTTCCATGGCATGATGGCGCCATTGCATCTTGCTCCATGATTTTGCCGGACCAACTACCGGCGAAGTCATAATTCCCTTAAACCATCTTGCATTAAAATTAATATCCGCTTGTAGTCCCGTCGGCCCGGTATTATATCCATCAAAATGAGAATAAACAGGTGTATAAGCTCCATTCCCTTTTTGGGTAAAGAATATAAATGGCCCCGCCTGAGAACTTCCATTTTGTAAACCCACCGACTGAGTAAAACCTAAACCCGACAAAGCACTTAATAAAGTAGCATCCCACTGTGTGTAATCAGGCCTATTGGTTGAATAAATAAGTACATAAGCACCCGCAGGTATAGCCGTAATGAAATTTTTAATACAGATACTCCATGGCAAACCACTCCAGGTTCCGTTACCTGCAGGGTGTGTACCGGCAGTAGCAAAATCAAATCCGTATTGTATCTGGGCCTGAACAGAGCAATGATAATTTCCATACTGATCGCCCCATTCGTCACCGTTAAAATTCATGCTTTGCAATACGCCGTTAATGGTATCAATTACCGCAAAGGTTATTCCATCGCTAAAACCGCAACCACCCATCCGGTACCGGTACATGTCGCTGTTGTTCAGGTTCCAACCCATGTTATAGTATGGCACAGATTGCGGTCCGCCGCCCGCTGCATCAGTATAACCACTAACAACGTGAACGTTATTTACGTTTTGCGGGAACTTGAATGTTCTGTCAAGACTATCAAGTTTCAGCGTTACATAATCATCCTTTAACCACTGAAACAGATGCGATTGGTTCCATCCATATTGCCCGTTAATATGCTCGAAGGAAGTGTAATGCCAGTTATTCAGGCTGGTATCAATTTTAACACGCCAGTAATAAACAACGCTATCATGATAAGCTATCGTAGGCGTCCAGTGCACAACTCCACCTATTTGCGTAACAGTACCTGTTTGATGTATCAGCGGGTTACTGGTATTAAAAAGCTGGGTCGTATCAATTTCAAAATCGTAAGTGCGGCGGGCCGCAAAAGTATTAGTGGTAGATGCCTTTAAAGTAACTACCCTATCCGAATCAATGGCAAACTCATACGGATAAATAGGAATAATATCATCGCTTTGAATGTTGATGGAAACAGGGTTGGAGCCGTTATTCCGCTCATCCATTTCATCTATCTTAAAGTCAGCATCCAGGTATGGCGAAAATTGATTTTCTCCCAAGCCATTTATACCAACCCTTGTGGGGATAGTAAAACTAACCGTATCAATATAATAAGCTCCCTTTACACTTTTCTTATAAATAAAAGGCGGAAGCGGATTACCATTTTCATCAAAAATCTTGCGCGTTAAACTAACTGATATCGTATCGCGTATGGCCTTACCCAGGTTGGTAACAATAACATTCACCTTAAATGAATCCAGGTTAGGTGTAATGGTAGACGGCGTAAAATAAACGGATGCACCCGTTTGATCCAAAGCATAATCGGGCTTGGGATATTGGTTAAGCATTAATCCGGGTCACCATGCAATGTCATTTCATACGCTGCAAGTATGGCATTTGTATTTCCGCTGCAACAGCTATAAACATTATTAAGCGTTTGTCTAACGCAACTACCAAATGTGCTAAAATATTTGGGTCCCGATAAATTATTGTAAAGGTTAGAGGTAAAAGTATTTAATCCATCAGCCAGCGAAAGGCTTGAGGTTGCCATAAATGCAATAGCACCCTTATTTGCTTCCAGCACAAAACGCTCGCTATAACCGGTATCCACATCATGTATAAATCCCGAGAAGCATCCGTTACTTACAATCACAGGATATTTTTGATAATTGGTATAGTTTTCCGGCTCATCAATACTAAAATCAAAAGCACCGGTGGCCGAATGTCCGAAAAATGAAATAAGAGAAACGCCCTGGTTAATCTGGCCTTTAATCACCTGCGATAACTCCTGGCTAATAGGCTCGTTGGTTGTTTTTGAATAAGTGGTTACGTGCGCTCCCCACAAAGTATCTACTACGCGTGTTGAATCTGCCGCCAGGTAACTGTGGAACTGGAACTGTTCAATATTACTGCTGCCCCCGCTAAAATGCAATACCTGTTTCTGCCATATTTTAGGTGGTATATCCTGTGGTAACGGTGATCCATACAACGGAATACTTTGCTGGATCTCATAATCCTTCATCTTAGCTAAATAGTCACTTACCTGCTGAGGTCTTTGCGCTGCAAGTCGCCCAATACTAACAGTTGGCAGATCACTGTGTCTGGTGGCCGCAAGTAAGTTATCCGAACCGGGATAACCGAAGGTTGGTACCAAACATTGTTTAGTTGCTGCATCGCTAAAACGCATACTTGGGTATTCCCTGCCTTTACCAATCAGGAAAACATATTTGGGTTTATAACCTGTACCGTTAGGTCCTGTTGATGAACTCCATGTAGCCAGCGCATATTGAATAAAATTGCGAATAGCGTTTGGCGATTTTCTTACACCATAAGCAAACTGGTCGTACAATTGCTCTATATTATAGATACGGGCGTTGTATTTGCCCGTGCTCGGGCTACTGGTATAATCTCTGTAATTTCTATACGCAGTTACATCGCCATTCACATCCAGGCTACTGTCGCTGATGATAAGGTAATCGCCTTGCATCGAAAAATTTGCAGCAGAGTAATTCTGAAACGCAACCGGTTGAAGACTGCTGACAAAATTGATGGTGGATGGATCTGCGCTGGTAAGAAATAACTCGCGCGGAGTAGATGAAGAAGGCAAATAAAATTTAAGCGGAGAGTTTACGGTGTAAGTACCGGGCGACTGTGTTGATGTTATGATCCGCGCATAACCATTACTCCAATCATACAAAACAGGCTGAAGCCCATTATCGGTAAAGTTGGTAATCTCAAGATATCGCCCGCTTCCATTATCAGCATCCAGTGTAAAGTAAAATGTATTCTGCCCACCTAAATCAAACGAATGGGGGTAATCAATCTCGTTATACATTACTACGTTCTGTTGAGAACTGCTTCCGCTTTGTTGTTCAGAAAATATAATGTTGTTCGTTGTGCCTAACTGATTTGCCGGAATTTGCGTCGTGAGGCGGTTAAACTTAAAACCACTAATTACCGGCGGCGAAGAAATCAGGGGAGTAAGATTCAATTGTATTTGCACCTGGTGATTATCAACCGGCGAATAATTTAAATAGACTGTTTGGTAGGTAGCCGCTGGTCCAGTCGCAAATACAGAAGGGGTTGGAATATTAAATGATTGGTTAACTACCTGGCTTCCGTTGCTAAAACTGCCAAACCAATTGGCAGAACCATAGCCTTCACCAACATCAAAAGTTGATTTGAACAATTCTTCCTGCCCAATAAAATAATACTGACCCGCTATATAATTGCCGGTAAAAAATTGACGGGAAGGAAAAATGAAATAGTTCTCTTTGGGCGGAAGACTGGATAAATTATTTGGAGTAGAAGTAAACCTGGGATTGGAAGCGCCACTCTTTATAGTTAAATAATAAATACTGGTATCCGTAAACAAGCTAAAATAAATATGCGGTTGAACACTGCCATCGTTATACAAAGTGCTATCCAAATCGCCAATATTATGCTTGGCGTAAAACTCTATAAAATCATTGGCACCAATCGAGCCTGTAGTTGAAACCAAAATAGGCACCGTTTGCCCGTTGTGGTACATAACAAAACTTGCAGGGTTAAGCGAACTTAAATTGGGGATGGCAGATGCAAGTACAGAACCTGTTATCCTATACCGGCCATCTGCAGGAACTTTTATTTTAAAGTGCACCTGCGAGTAGTCTATCCATTCGTTGCCAAAAGGCTGCGCCTGCGATACTAGTTTGATTGCAATAATGAATACAATGAGGAGAAATCTTTTCATCCGCTACTCCTTTACTTTTTTGTTTATATCCAGCCTCAAAGAAATAACATGCGAGTACAAGCCCGCACCGCCGGTGGCGTCTTTGATGGTGGTAAGGTTGGTAAGGGCATAATCTATTGAGATTATTTTTACGTGAACGCCGATACCTAAGTTGGGGGATACGTCAATTTTCTTTTTGCCAAGTTCATCGGTGGAGCGCTGTACGTTTCCTACACCGGTGCGCAGGCATATATCTATATTTTTTGCGGGGTTATACCGCAACTCCAATCCCACATTCATGTCTACGCTTATTGGCTTACCCGGCAACAGCACATTTCTTTTGCCATCTGTGGTAAGTGAAAAATTCAACTCCGGTAGTATGTAAAATTTATTCTTAACGTTAAACTCGTAGGCTGCGCCCAATATTACCACCGGCGTAGTTATTTCCAAAGTGTTTTGCGGCAGTGCGTTATTGGTTTGTAATAACACTTGCTTTTCGGCATCGGTAAAGGTTATGTTCCATGCGTCAAAAGTACTGCTCACGTCGCGGGCCATTAAACCAAACTTCCATTTTTTAAGGCGGTATTGAAGTCCCGCATCAATGCCAAATCCATAGGCCTTGGCAAAATGCCCTATCTGGCGGTATATCACCTTCACACTTCCGCCAATGCTTAAGCCTTTAACCGGCAACACCTGCGCATAGTGAAACATAAATGCATAGTCCGCGGCAGAGAAAGATGAAATTTTACTGTAGTCTACACTTCCGTCCGGCTGCACAAGGAATAAGGTGTTAGGTATATCATCCACCCCAAACCTGAAAAACGAAAAGCCTATCACTCTCTTCTCAGGCTGAATAGGAACTGCCAGGGTAACATAATCATACTTGGCAATGCCCGCAAAATACTCCGAGTGCATAATACCAACTTGAAAAGTGTTGGGGATATATACCAAACCTGCCGGGTTGTAATAATTTGAATAAGCGTCGGAAGTAGACGCCACCTGGGCATTGCTCATAGCCAGCCCTCTTGCACCAACACCAATATCCAAAAACTCGTTAGTGTAC